>NZ_JARHXC010000100.1:0-7425 GCF_029222405.1 Microbacterium sp. Kw_RZR3
CCTGGATGCCACACCCATCAGGCACGCTCACACAGTGCCGCCCATATCGCTCGAGGAGTACCCCCATGGCCACGATTCCCGACAAGCCCGCCCTGGAAGGCCTCGAGCAGAAGTGGGACGCCGCGTGGCGTGAGAACGGCACCTACGTCTTCGACCGCATCCGCGCCGCCGAGGCCGGTCGTCAGGGCGTGTACTCGGTCGACACCCCGCCGCCGACGGCGTCCGGGAGCCTGCACATCGGGCACGTGTTCTCGTTCACGCACACCGACGTGAAGGTGCGTTTCGAGCGCATGCGCGGCAAGACGGTGTTCTATCCCATGGGCTGGGACGACAACGGCCTGCCCACCGAGCGCCGCGTGCAGAACTACTACGGCGTGCGCTGCGACCCCTCGCTCCCCTACGACGCCGACTTCACCCCGCCGTTCGCGGGAGGCGACAACAAGAGCAGCAAGGCCGCCGACCAGGTGCCGATCAGCCGCCGCAACTTCATCGAGCTGTGCGAGCAGCTCACCGTCGAAGACGAGAAGCAGTTCGAGGACCTCTTCCGCGAGCTGGGCCTGAGCGTCGACTGGACGCAGACGTACCGCACGATCTCCGACGACTCGATCCGCACGAGCCAGCTGGCGTTCCTGCGCAACATCGAGCGCGGCGAGGCGTACCAGGCGCTCGCGCCGACGCTGTGGGACGTGGACTTCCGTTCCGCGATCGCCCAGGCCGAGCTCGAGGACCGCGACCAGCCCGCCGCGTACCACCGCGTGGGCTTCGCCAAGACCGACGGTTCGGGCGACGTGTTCATCGAGACCACCCGCCCCGAGCTGCTGCCCGCGTGCGTGGCCCTCGTGGCCAACCCCGACGACGAGCGCTACCAGCCGCTGTTCGGCTCGACCGTGCGCACGCCCCTCTTCGACGTCGAGGTGCCGGTGCTCGCCCACCCCCTCGCGCAGAAGGACAAGGGCTCGGGCATCGCCATGATCTGCACGTTCGGCGACGTGACCGACATCATCTGGTGGCGCGAGCTCGACCTCCCCAACCGCACGATCATCGGCAAGGACGGTCGCATCGTCGCCGACGCCCCCGACGTGATCGTGACGGATGCCGCGCAGGCTGCGTACGCGGAACTCGCGGGCAAGACCGTGTTCAGCGCCAAGAAGCGCATCGTGGAGCTGCTGCAGGAGTCCGGCGCCATGGAGGGCGCCCCGAAGCCCTTCACCCACCCCGTGAAGTTCTTCGAGAAGGGCGACCGCCCGCTCGAGATCGTGTCGACGCGCCAGTGGTACATCCGCAACGGTGCGCGGGATGCCGAGCTGCGCGAGCGCCTGATCTCGCTCGGTCGCGAGATGTCGTGGCATCCGGACTTCATGCGCGTGCGCTTCGAGAACTGGACCAACGGGCTCACCGGCGACTGGCTCGTGTCGCGCCAGCGCTTCTTCGGCGTGCCGATCCCGGTCTGGTACGCCCTCGACGAGAACGGGGAGCGGGACTACGACCGCGTGCTGACCCCCGACCTGGCGTCGCTGCCCGTCGACCCGACCACGGACGTGCCCCCGGGATACACCGAGGACCAGCGCGGTGCGGCCGGCGGCTTCGACGCCGAGCGCGACATCCTCGACACGTGGGCGACGTCTTCCCTCACCCCGCAGCTGGCCGGCGGCTGGCAGCGCGACGAGGAGCTGTGGAACCTCGTGTCGCCGTTCGACCTGCGCCCGCAGGGTCAGGACATCATCCGCACCTGGCTCTTCTCGACCATGCTGCGCAGCGCCCTCGAAGACGACCGTGCCCCGTGGTCGGATGCCGCGATCTCGGGCTTCATCGTCGACCCCGACCGCAAGAAGATGTCGAAGTCGAAGGGCAACGTGGTCACGCCCGCCGACATCCTCAAGCAGCACGGCTCCGACGCGGTGCGGTACTGGTCGGCCTCCAGCCGCCTCGGTACCGACGCGGCCTTCGACCCGCAGAACCCGACCCAGGTCAAGATCGGCCGGCGCCTCGCGATCAAGCTGCTGAACGCGGCGAAGTTCGTGCTGTCGTTCCCCGTGCCCGAGGGCGCGCAGGTCACGCACGCGCTCGACGCGTCGATGCTCGCGACCCTGGATACCGTGGTGCGCGACGCGACCGCCGCGTTCGAGGCGTACGACCACGCGCGGGCGCTCGAGATCACCGAGTCGTTCTTCTGGACGTTCTGCGACGACTACCTCGAGCTCGTGAAGGAGCGCGCCTACGACCAGACCGACGTGGGGCAGGCCTCCGCGGCTCTCGCGTTGCGCACGGCCCTGTCGACGCTCGTGCGCCTGTTCGCGCCCGTGCTGTCGTTCGCGTCCGAAGAGGTGTGGTCGTGGTTCGAGGAGGGGTCGGTGCACACCGCCGCATGGCCCGAACCGCTCGGCATCGAGGGCGACCCGGCCGTGCTGACCGCCGTGAGTCAGGCGCTCATCGGCATCCGTCGCGCCAAGACCGAGGCGAAGGCCTCGCAGAAGACGCCGGTCACCTCGCTGACCGTGTCCGGGCCGCACGTCGAGGCCCTGCGCCTCGCGGAGGGCGACCTGCGCGCGGTGGGACGCATCGAGACGATCGCCTTCGCCGAGGGCGAGACCACCACCGTCACCGACATCGTGTTCGCACCCCAGGAGGACTGATGCAGCTCGGAACCCGTTGGACCGCCCGCGAAGAGCCGCCGAAGGCTGTTCCCGAGGTGCTCCACGCGCAGATCGCCGCGGTCGAGGAAGCTCTCAACCCCGACGGGCTCAGCGCCCCCGCGCCGCGGTGGACGCTGACCTTCCTTGAAGGCCGTCCGGTCGCCGAGCTCGACACCGGCGTCATCGTGACGCAGGATGCCGCCGGCGAGGTCGTCGTGCGCTACGACGAGGGCGACGAGTTCGCCTGAGCCGACGTCAGCGGATGCGGAGCGTGAACTCCGCCTCCGCGGTCAGCGAGCGCCCTCGATCACGGGCGGTGTCGCGTGCGCAAGCCGCGACAGCTCGGTCCTCGCGCGCCCGCATGCGGTTCTCGGCCGTTCGTGCGAGCGCCCGCGAGAGCGCGATGAGCGTGCGGTCGAGAGCGGTCGGCGCGAGCGCGCGGGGCGTGGTGGGCAGGGAGGTCGTCAGGGTGGTCATGATGCGGCTCCTTGAGCGGGCAGGGGGAAGACGTCGGCGCGCATCGACACCACGCGGACGTCCTCTCCGGTCTGGTCTCGGTACTGGGCGATCGTCTCGTCGATCACGGTCTGCAGCCGAGCGCTGAGCTCGGCCATCTGTTCGGCTGTCAGTCTCGCGCTGGCGGTGGAGATCAGGGTGGCGTCCCGCCATTCCGAGGGCTCCTCCCACCCGTGGCGCACGAACTGCATGAGCTGCTCCTGTCGCAGCGTCAACGTCTCGCTCGCGACGGCCTCCTGCACGGCTCGACCCGCGGGGGTCTTCGCGAGTTCGGGGTCCGACAACGTGACGGAGCCTGCGGGCCGCTCCCACCACCGCTCGCGCGCCGTCCCTCGCCCCTCGACCTCGCGGATGAGGTCGTGACGCGCGAGCGCGCGCAGGTGGTAGCTCGTGGCCCCCGTGGACTCCCCCGTGAGCGCGGCCAGTCCGCTCGCCGTCTGAGCGCCGTACTGGCTCAGCAGATCGAACAGACGCACCCGCAGGGGGTGGGCGAGGGCGCGCAGTGCGCCGGCGTCGAGGACGCGTTCGCGGGGTGTCTCCGGGCTCATACTGCAAAGATACCTTTGCAACTTTATCGATGCAAACATTTCTTTGCATCCGCGCGCGAGGCGGGTGACTACGCTGGACGGATGACGGATGCCGTGACCAATCCCCTCCTCTCACCGCCCGCTCTCCCCTACGACCTGCCGCCGTACGGTAGCATCCGCGTCGAGCACTACCTGCCCGCGTTCCGCGAAGCGTTCGCCGTGCACCGGGCCGAGGTGGAGCAGATCACCTCGCAAACCGAGGCGCCGACCTTCGAGAACACCCTGGTGGCCCTCGAGCGCAGCGGCGCCCTACTCGACCGCATCGCCCGCACGTTCTACACGGTGTCGTCGGCGGACGGCACGGCCGAGATCCAAGCCGTCGAGGAAGAGCTCGCGCCGCTCATGGCCGCCCACAGTGACGCCATCCAGCTGGACGCGACTCTCTTCGCCCGCATCTCGGCCCTTCACGCGCAGCTCGACGAGCTGGGTCTGGATGCCGAGAGCCGCTACCTCGTCGAGCGTCACCACCGCGAGATGTCGCTGGCCGGCGCCGGTCTCGGTGATGCGCAGAAAGTGCGGCTCACCGACCTCAACCAGCGCCTCTCGGTGCTCACGACGACGTTCGAGAAGAACCTCCTCGCCGACACGAACGATCTCGCCGTCGTGTTCGACGACGTCGCCGAGCTCGACGGTCTCAGCGAGGGCGAGCTGTCGGCCGCGGCGCAGGCCGCCACCGCCCGCGGGCTCGACGGTCGGTATGTCGTCACCCTCACCCTTTACACCGGTCACCCGTACCTCGCCTCCCTCGCCAATCGCGAGAGCCGGCGTCGTCTCCTCGAAGCCTCGCGCGCCCGCGGTACGCGTGGCAACGCGCACGACAACCGCGAGGTCCTCCGCGAGATCGTGCGCCTCCGCGCCGAGCGCGCCGCCCTCCTGGGCTACCCGTCTCACGCGGCGGCGATCCTTGCCGACCAGACAGCCGGGTCCCCTGAAGCCGTGCACGATCTCCTCCGTCGCCTCGCCGTGCCCGCCGCGGCGAACGCTCGGTCGGAGCAAGCGGCGCTCCAGCGCATCGCCGACGCCGACGGCATCCGGATCGAAGCCCACGACTGGGCCTTCTATACCGAGAAGGTGCGCGCGGCCGAGTACGACCTCGATCGCGCGGCCCTGCGCCCCTGGTTCGAGGCCGAGCGCGTGCTCCGCGACGGCGTCTTCTTCGCGGCCGAGCAGCTGTACGGGGTGACGATCACCGAACGTCACGATCTGCAGGGCTACCACCCCGACGTGCGCGTCTTCGAGGTGCACAACGCCAACGGCAGCGAGCTCGGACTGTTCCTGCTCGACCTGTACACGCGCGATTCCAAGCGCGGCGGCGCCTGGATGAACTCGATCGTCACGCAGTCGGCCCTGCGGGGGACGGCTTCCGTCGTCGTCAACAACCTGAACGTCAACAAACCGGCACCGGGCACACCCACGCTGCTGACGCTCGACGAGGTCACGACGCTCTTCCACGAGTTCGGTCACGCCCTGCACGGTCTGTTCGCCACGGTGACCTACCCGCATTTCGCGGGCACCGCGGTGCACCGCGATTTCGTCGAGTTCCCGAGCCAGGTCAACGAGATGTGGATCCTCTGGCCCGAGATCCTGACGAACTACGCCCGTCACATCGACACCGATGAGCCTCTGCCCACGGACGTCGTCGAAAGGCTGCACGCGTCGGAAGCGTTCAACCAGGGTTTCGCGACGAGCGAGTACCTCGCGGCATCCTGGATCGATCAGGCGTGGCACGGCCTCTCGGTCGAAGAGGCGGCGTCCGAGATCGACGTCCGGACGTTCGAAGCCGAGGCGCTCGCCGATATCGGCCTCGACAACCCCGCCGTCCCCACCCGCTACGCCTCGACCTACTTCGCACACGTGTTCTCGGGCGGATACAGCGCGGGGTACTACTCGTACATCTGGAGCGAGGTTCTCGACGCCGACACGGTCGAGTGGTTCCGCGAGAACGGTGGCCTGTCACGCGCGAACGGCGACCGCTTCCGCGAGCGTCTCCTCGGTGTCGGCGGCTCGACCGATCCGCTCGCCGCCTACCGCGACTTCCGGGGCCGGGATGCCGAGATCCAGCCTCTGCTCGAGCGTCGAGGGCTCTCGGGCTGAGCGCCGGGCGCTCGAACAGCGCGTCTCGAAGGCGCCGCGCGGGCGGGTGACTCGAAACCGTGCGGTGAGGCGATGGGCGTCGATGCGGAGTCCGTCGTTGGGCGATCGCCTGGAGGTTCGTGCTACGGCATCGCCTGGGTGATGAGGGTGGGGGTGGCCGTCTGGGGCCGCCGGTGCGGCCGATTGCTCAGTGAGCGGGGCGTGTCCTGCGCCGGACGTGGGAGTGCCCCCACAGAGGGTGGCACGCGCGTGCATACAGGTGCGCGTACGAGCGCGGCGGTGCGTGCTCGTACGCGCCGTGGCCGTGGCCGTGGCCGTGGCTGTGGGCGTTGCGGTAGGGGCGCGCTGGGCGTTTCGGCGCGGGGTACTAGGGCCTGCCTGACGAAGGGTCCGTCGATGCCAGACTTTCCCAGTGAGTATCTCGCAGCACCTTCCGCCGTCGTCAGCTCGTGAACCGGCTGACGGGGGTGTTCGTCGACCGTGGTGGAACGTCGGGGTAGCTATCGCTGCCTGGTTCGGGTTGTGGGCGCTGACTCCCGGACTACTGAGCAATGGGATCGGTCACCTCATCACCGACAATCTGGCCGGAGCCATCGCTATCGAAACCGGGGTGGCGCTGGCGGTAGTCGCTGCTCTCCTGCTCACGCACAGGCGTTTCAATAGCGTGCTGTTCGCGCGGTCGTGGTCGCTATGGCTGTATGCACTTCCGGTGGTGCTGGCGATCGCGTTGCCGTTCCACGACGACCTGATCCTTCCCGTGCTGCTGTACATGGTGTGGATGATGGTGTCCGTGTTCTGGCAGGACTATCTGACGTTCGGACTCCTGCAGAGCTACCTGGGTGAGCGACTGCCCGCCTGGACGGTGATCGTGCTGAGCGCTGCGATCTTCTGGCTCGGACACGTTCTGTTCATCCCTGAACGGTTTGGACTCGGAAACTGGCTTCCGAGTATGGCGATCCTTGCGCTCGGCGTCACGCTCGCTTCGCTGCGGGTCGGGCTGAAGACCTTGCACCTGATCCTCGCGCTGCATCTGTCGTTCTACTTTCTGTTCGCCTGATCCGCGCCGAGCCTCGAGAAAGTGAATCCAGGAGACGACCCCGTTGAGGACAATCGCAGCACGGTAAATCACGGCGTGATTGCCTGGAGTCGACGATTGTCGTGTCCGCCGCCCCGGATGTGAGGCGGTGTTCCGGGCTGGCTCGGCGCTCGGCTGAGAGATCGCGACGCTGATCGGCTCGGTGGGCGGAGGACTGACGTCAGACGGACGCGGTTCGTACACCTGCGTGCTCCCACTGTCAGACACACCCTAGGCGCGGGCTGGCGGTGGGGCCGTAGGCTTTGCGGTTCGGGCGCGCTGGGCGCGAGCTTCCGGCGCGGGCGCAGGGTGGTGCACCGCACGAGTAGGCGTGGGCGCGCGGCGCAAGTAGGCGTGGGCGCCGCGGGTGCGTGCGCGCGGGTCCCTGGCGGCCGTGCTCCAGGTCGGGTTGAGGGATGGTGCGCGGTCAACCGCCCCGCCGGGAGTTGGGTTAGAACGGGGCGTGGTCGTGGTCGGGTGGGGGTGGGTCGTCGGGGAGGAATCTCACGGCGGGTGAGTA
>NZ_JARHXC010000101.1:0-15145 GCF_029222405.1 Microbacterium sp. Kw_RZR3
CCTTGATGAGAGCGACGACACGACGAGCCTTCTGAGGGGTCACGCGGATGTGTCGCACGCGTGCGATGGACTCCACCATTTCTCTCTCCTCTTGCGCCCCCGCGTCAGCGGCGGCGGCCCTTCTTGTCGTCCTTCACGTGGCCGCGGAAGGTGCGGGTGGGCGAGAACTCGCCCAGCTTGTGGCCGACCATGGTCTCGGTCACGAACACGGGGATGTGCTTGCGACCGTCGTGCACGGCGATGGTGTGTCCCAGCATGGCGGGGATGATCATCGAACGGCGCGACCAGGTCTTGATGACGTTCTTCGAACCGGCTTCGTTCTGCGAGACGACCTTGCGAAGCAGGTGCTCGTCGACGAAGGGGCCCTTCTTAAGGCTGCGAGGCATCTTCCTCTACTCCTACTTGCGCTTCTTGCCGGCGGTACGACGGCGGACGATGAGCTTGTCGCTCTCCTTGTTCGCGTGACGGGTGCGGCCCTCGGCCTTGCCCCACGGCGAAACAGGGTGACGACCACCGGAGGTCTTACCCTCACCACCACCGTGCGGGTGGTCGACCGGGTTCATGGCGACACCACGCACGGTCGGGCGGACGCCCTTCCAGCGCATGCGGCCGGCCTTGCCCCAGTTGATGTTCGACTGCTCGGCGTTGCCGACCTCGCCGATCGTCGCGCGGCAGCGCACGTCGACGTTGCGGATCTCGCCGGAGGGCAGACGCAGCTGCGCGTAGGGGCCGTCCTTCGCGACCAGACGCACCGAGGCGCCGGCCGAACGGGCCATCTTCGCACCGCCACCGGGACGGAGCTCGATCGCGTGGATCACGGTACCGGTGGGGATGTTGCGCAGCGGCAGGTTGTTGCCGGGCTTGATGTCAGCGCCGGCACCCGACTCGACGACGTCACCCTGCGACAGCTTCGCCGGAGCGAGGATGTAGCGCTTCTCGCCGTCTGCGTAGTGCAGCAGGGCGATGCGCGCGGTGCGGTTGGGGTCGTACTCGATGTGCGCGACCTTGGCGTCGATGCCGTCCTTGTCGTTACGACGGAAGTCGATCAGACGGTACTGACGCTTGTGGCCACCACCGATGTGACGCGTGGTGATGCGGCCCTGGTTGTTGCGGCCACCGGTCTTCGACAGCGGGCGCAGCAGCGACTTCTCAGGCGTCGATCGGGTGATCTCGGCGAAGTCGGCCACCGACGAGCCGCGGCGACCGGGGGTCGTGGGCTTGTACTTGCGAATAGCCATTGTTGTTGTCCTCTATCCCGACCGTCAGCCGACAGACGTGAAGATGTCGATGGTGCCGGACTTCAGCGTGACGATCGCACGCTTGGTGTCCTTGCGCTTGCCGATGCCGAAGCGGGTCCGACGGGCCTTGCCCGCGCGGTTCAGCGTGTTCACCGAAGCGACCTTGACGCCGAAGATCTTCTCGATCGCGAGCTTGATCTCGGTCTTCGACGAACGGGGGTCCACCAGGAAGGTGTACTTGCCCTCGTCGATGAGCGAGTAGCTCTTCTCGGAGACGACCGGCTTCAGGATGATGTCGCGCGGGTCCTTGTTGACGGCGGTCATGCCGAGACCTCCTCGGTGGCGCCCGACTTCGACGCGACGAAGGCGTCGTAGGCGGCCTTGGTGAAGACGATGTCGTCGGAGACGAGCACGTCGTAGGCGTTCAGCTGGCCGAAGGTCAGCACGTGGACGTACGCGAGGTTGCGCACGCTCTTGATCGTCAGCTCGTCGTCGCGGTCGATGACCACGAGAACGTTCTTGACGGCACCGAGGCCGGTCAGCACCGCGGCGGCAGCCTTGGTCGAGGGCGCACCCTCGATGCCGAAGCTGTCGACGATGTGCAGGCGCTGGCCACGAGCACGGTCGCTGAGCGCACCCAGGAGGGCGGCGGCGATCATCTTCTTGGGGGTGCGCTGGCCGTAGTCGCGCGGCTTGGGGCCGTGGACGATGCCACCACCGGTCATGTGCGGCGCGCGGATCGAGCCTTGACGGGCGTTACCGGTGCCCTTCTGCTTGAAGGGCTTGCGGCCGGCACCCGAGACCTCGCCACGACGCTTGGTCGAGTGCGTGCCCTGGCGAGCCGCGGCGCGCTGCGCCACGACGACCTGGTGGATGAGGGGGATGTTCGTCTTGACGTCGAAGATGTCGGCGGGCAGCTCCACGGAGCCGGCCTTCTTGCCGTCGACCTTCAGGACGTCGAGCGCGAGAGTCGAGTCAGCCATGAGATCAGGCACCCTTCACTGCGTTGCGGACGTAGACGATGCGGCCACGAGCACCGGGGACGGCGCCCTTGACGAGCATCAGACCCTTCTCGGCGTCGACGGCGTGCACCGTGAGGTTGAGGACGGTCACGCGCTCGCCGCCCATACGGCCGGCCATGCGCATGCCCTTGAACACGCGGCTCGGGGTCGACGAGGCGCCGATCGAGCCGGGCTTGCGGTGGTTGCGGTGCGCACCGTGCGAAGCGGACACACCCTTGAAGTTGTGGCGCTTCATGACACCCGCGGTGCCCTTGCCCTTGCTGGTGCCGACGACGTCGACCAGCTGGCCGGCCTCGAAGAGGCCGTCGACCGTGAGCTCCTGACCGAGCGAGTAGTCCGCGGCATCCGCGGTACGAACCTCGGTGAGGTGGCGGCGGGGGGTGACGCCCGCGGCCTCGAAGTGGGCCGTGAGGGGCTTGTTCACCTTGCGGGGGTCGATCTGGCCGTAGCCGATCTGCACGGCGTTGTAGCCGTCCTTCTCGACCGAGCGGAGCTGGGTCACGACGTTCGGAGCGACCTCGATGACGGTGACGGGAACGAGCTTGCCGTTCTCGTCCCACACCTGGGTCATGCCGAGCTTGGTGCCGAGGAGGCCCTTGGAGATCTTGGAGTTGATGTCAGCCATGTCGAACCTCAGAGCTTGATCTCGATGTTGACATCGGCCGGGAGGTCGAGGCGCATCAGCGAGTCGACGGCCTTGGGCGTCGGGTCGATGATGTCGATGAGGCGCTTGTGGGTGCGCATCTCGAAGTGCTCGCGGCTGTCCTTGTACTTGTGGGGCGACCGGATGACGCACACGACGTTCTTCTCGGTCGGCAGGGGAACCGGGCCCACCACGGTGGCGCCGGCACGGGTCACGGTGTCGACGATCTTGCGCGCCGACGAGTCGAGCCCGGCGTGGTCGTACGACTTCAGGCGAATGCGGATCTTCTGTCCCGCCATTGTCTGCTCTCTCTCTTTCTCGCGTCTTACCCGACCTGGGGCATTGGACGCACGGTGGTGCTGACGCACCCTGGCACTTCCCCTCGCTCACGCGAGAGATGCTGCACCGCTGTTCAGCTGTCAAACCGGATGCCATGGCATCCGGCCCGCCCCTCGCACGCACGCGCGCGAATCCCGTGAAGGAAGAGGGGGTTCGGTGTGGTGTTCTGCTGCCCGCGGCCCAGGACCCTGCGCTCACGCGCCGCCTGTGCACTGCCCTGACAGTGATCCTGGCGCGCGCCGAGCGCACGCCGGAATGTGGAACTGGACTAGTCTACGGACCCGTCGGGCGTGTCGCAAACCCGGGCGTGTCGCGCGCGGCATATCCTCAGCATCGCTCGCCCGGCCGCCGGTGCCTGCGGTGCTTCCTATGGGGGTGAACCGCTCGTGAGAGCGTCGCCACCCGGCCGTCGACGAGTTCGCTTCCTGCCTACCATGTTGGCGCGCGCGGACGTCCGTGCGGCCGGAGAACCCGATTGGCGGCAGGCACATGAGCGCCCGTGATCCCGACGCGTCCAGGATGCGCACCCGGTGGCAGCGCGTACGCCGCTCCCCCATCCTGCATCTCGTGGCCGCACTGCTGGCGCTCTCTCTCCTGCAGGCGTTCGTCGTCAAGCCGTTCCAGGTACCGTCCGAATCGATGTCGCCGACGCTCGAGGCGGGTGACCGCATCCTCGCCGACCGGATCACCCTCATCGGTTCGGATCCTCGCCAGGGCGACATCGTGGTGTTCTCTCGCCCCGAGGCATGGGAGACGGATGCCACGGCGCCGAGCCCGCTCCGTCGGGCGGTGGGCTGGGTCGGAGATCTCGTGGGCTTCGGTCCGAGCAATCTCGATGCGCTCGTGAAACGGGTCATCGGCGAGCCCGGGACGACTGTGCAGTGCTGCACGGCGGATGGCCGGGTCGAAGTGAACGGGACCGCGCTCGACGAGGACTACGTCCGCAACGACCTCGCATTCGCCCCCGGGCAGCTGGATTGCGACAGCGTCCCGGCGTCGTCGCGGTGCTTCGGCCCCGTCACCGTCCCCGACGGCTCCTATCTCGTCATGGGCGACAACCGGGCGAGTTCGTCGGATTCGGTGGTGAAGTGCCGCGGCACGACGTCGATCGACGGATGCGCGCGCTTCGTCCCGCGCGATCAGGTCATCGGGACCGTCTTCTCGATCGTCTGGCCGCTCGACCGGCTCTCCTCACCACTCGGCTGACGACGACGAAGCGGCACCGCCCGTCCCCGGGCGGCGCCGCTTCGTGTGGCTCCGGGTCAGGCGTTGCCGATGTGCTTGTCGACGTTCTGACGCACCTCGTCGACCTTCGCGTGCTGCTCCGCCGGAACGACCTTCTTGATGGCATCCGCCGCGCCGTCGAGGATCTTGTCGCTGACTTCTTCAGCTTTCTCGCTCTTCAGCGCCTCTTCGATCTTGTCGCGATTCTCATCGAGCAGCTTCTTGCCCTTATTGATGATGTCGTCCACGCCCATGCGCGTCTCCCTTCAGGACCGGTGCCGGCGGGGATGCCGACGGGTTGCGGTTCATTGTCGGGCGGGCGCGGAGGGGAAGGGAAGGGGTTGCCGAAGCGAAGTGACCTCGTGGATCAGCCCGCAAATCCTGCAAGGAAGGGGTCACACGACGCGTCGATCGTCACGGGGGTGTCATTTGCCGTCGGCGTGTGACGCAGGTCGAGCGGACCCAGCGGTCCCGCCGGCAACTGCACCGTGTACGAGATCGTCCGGTTCTCATTCTGACCGAGCGTGACCATCCGGCTCTCGCCCGTGTTGTTGTCTTCGATGCCGCTGCGAGAGAGCGACGGGATGTCGCCGTCACCCGGGTCCATCGCGGTGATCGTCGCCCCCGGAGGGGCGAAGAAGAGCGCGTTGAGCATCATCGTGGTCTTCGGGAGCCCGTAGTCACTGTTCCGGAACCCGAGGGTGTAGGCGTTGGTGATGTCATCGGTGATGCCGTTGTGCATGTTCATCGAAACGTTCACCGTGCGATCGGCCGCGTTGCACGTGGCCGAGATGTCGGTGGTCAGGTGGTACTCAAGCTTCCCGATCGAGAAATCGTTGAGGTAGATCCCGAGCTGGGTCGAGGTCGTATTGTCAGGCCGCAGCCCACCATCGAGTCCCACCTCCGTCACGAGAGCCTGGGCCTGCTCGTCCGTGAACCAGAGATTGATGCGTTGTTCCTGCGCGCTCCGCGTCAACTGATCGAACATGGCGATGGGGTTCCACTGACCTCCCGCGAGGCGCGAGAAAACGGTGGACGACACCATCGCGAAGAACTCGTCGGACGAACGCCCGTTGTCACCGGCATCCCCGAAGCGCTGATAGGCGTCGCTCAGGAGGAGCTTGACGGCGTTCTCCGAGGTGATCTGCTCGCCCGTCGGCAGATCGACCGGCCCGAGCACCTCGAGCATGTGCGCGAGCACGACCGGGTCGATCGACATGACGCCGTCGAACTGCGAACCGTCGGTTCGCTTCCACAACGACTCGAACAGTCGCGCCGTCGTGGGGAAGTCGGGGGTGAAGGTGTAGTCCTGCGAGTAACGCGTGAACGTGTCGGGGTAGAGGGCCAGAGTGCTTTCCGGAAGGTCGAGCACGGAACGCCCCGCCTGACCCGCTGCGTAGAAGGCCATGGAATCGGACTGCTCTTTGAGCTCGATTCGCCCGTTGTCGACGACCATCACGCTGGAGGCAGCCGGGTTGCCGCCGGTGGCGCGGATCTCGGCGTTGTTCTGGAACACCACCAGGTACGTCTTCGGACCATCCCCGCCCGCCGCTGCGAGCAGAGACGGAAGGTACTTCTGGACCAGGGTGAGCGAGGGAGCCGCCTGATCGACGATCTGCGCCACCTGGTCGAGCGGCTCCGTGACGATCGGGAGCAAGTTCGTTCGGTCGATACCGTCCGTGACGACCTTGGCATCCGTGAAGGCGCTCGTGATCTCCGGAAGAGCGCCTTCCGCCTGGCGGAACGGCTCGAGATTGATACCCCCGCCCTCGACGGCGAGAGAAGAGAAGTCGGATGCCGACAGCAGGGCGACCGTCGGCGGCAGGGCGCGGCCGGTGAGGTCGCGCGTCATCGCCGTGAGTTCCTGGACCGCCTGGGTGTTGTCCTTCACGAGAGGGATAGACGACGCCAGGTCCCACAGGGGGCCCGAGGAGCCGGCATCCGCGCGTTCCGTCATCTGGAGCACTTCACCGGAGACCTGGTTCAGCCCGTTGATGTCTCGGTTGGCCACGATCTGCGGAACGAAGGACAGCTTGGTCTGCGCGCCGAGGAGGTCGGTGCGCACGACGCCCGCTTGCTGCATGAACGCCAGCGCCACCGCACCGACTGCGCATGCGGCGAAGGCGAGGACGCCGAGCGTCCACCCTGCGATCGTTCCGACGATCCTGCCCGGACCGGGTGCGACCGGCTCCGCCGACTCCTGACGTCGGCGGCGACGCGTCTGATCGTCGGGGTGCGACGTCATGTGGTGCCACCTTCGATCGGGGCGGTGGGGTCGGGATTCGGAACGGACGGTACCGTCGGCTCGGGGTCGGGCGTCGGCTCCGGCTGCGAAGGCTCCGGTGACGGTTCGGGGTCCGGGGGAGGAGCCGGCTGAGAGGGTTGCGGCGCGGGCGATCCGGAATCGGAGGAATCGGAGCCCGTGTCGCCGCCGTTGCCGGTTCCCCCGATGGGAGCGGTCGGCCGGCTGGGCGAGTTCTCTCGCTCCGCCTCTTCGAGGGCGACGATGCGCGCGTTCTCGGCGCGCAGCGCATCCACGGCCGCGGCGTACGCCGGCATCTCCGCGAGGCCGTCCCCGCCGGCCCGCTGCGCCGTCACCACCCGCGCGGCAGTATCTGTGACCGCTGTCTGGAAACTCGAGCCCGCCGAGTCGTTCTCGGCGACGAGCTTGGAGGCCTCCGACTCGATCGCCGTGCCCAAGGACCGCAGTTGCGCCCGGTAGCCCGAGATGGCAGAGACGATCGTCGAGCGCGCTTCCCGAGCATCGGTGATCAGCGCCGGGAGTTCGTCGCGCGAAAGCCGCACGTTGTCGATGGCTTTGCCCACATCGGCGAGGTCCTTCTCGTCGATCTGGGCACGCTGATAAGCGGGCACGGAGATCGTCACTGCGGAGGCGGCCGCAGCAGCCAGGGCGCCGCGGGCGCTTTCGACGGAACCGAGAACCGAACCATCGACGCGCCCGCTGAGTCCCGCCAGGACCGGAGCACTCGCGTCTGCGAGCGAAGCCGCCTCTTCGACAGAACTGTCGAAGAGATCCGCCGCCGTCTGGAGCACCTTCGTCTCGTTCGCCAATTCGGCTTCGCGTTCCCTCAAGCTGATCATCGCGTCGTCGGCGGGGTTGGCCGTCGCCCGCTGGATGAAGGCGAACGACGTTGTCACCACCAGCGCCACCACGGCGAGGGTCGCCGCTGCGACACTCAAGTAGTTGACCGCCCCCGCCTTCCGGCGGCCTCCGAAGAGGGGGCGGGCACCCACCTGGGCGAGTTCGGGGGCTCGCCAGCCCTCGCTGTCGACAACCTGTCGCGTCGGTGCGCCCACGAGTGCGGACAGGTCCTTACTCTCGACCGCGGCGTCTCGAGATTCCGCAGCCCCGACGAGTGCAGAGAGCGCGGGCGCCGCTGTTGCACTCGAGTCGTGTCGTTCGGCCGGGCCGAGAAGAACGGAAAGGTCTGGTGGCGCCGTCGCCGGCTCCGCAGACGCATCGCCCACAAGGTCGCGGAGGTTGTCTTTCGGAACCGGGCGAACAGTTTCATGGGTAGACGGTCCCACCAGAGCCCGAATCGTTTCTGATCCCGTCGACGGACTTTCACCATGCGTCTGAACTGCGCCGGGTTCCGCGTTTGGCCATAGCAGGGTTCGCAGGTCGGTCATGGCGTCTCCTGGGCACCATTTCCGGTGCCGTTCTTGGAATGTCGTAGGGTAGTCGAGGGGGCGCCGTGAGGGCGCGGATCGCCTTGGGAAACAATAACCCGAGAATCTGCGTGATCCAGCCGGGCACCCGCTCATCTACCGATAGGCGAATGGACGAGGCTTGGAACTGCGCGACTATCTTCGAATCCTTCACCGCAACTGGATTCTCATCCTTGCGTTGACGGTTCTCGGCGGTGCGGGAGCCTTTGGCTATTCGCTTCTCCAGACACCGACGTATGAGGCGAACACGCAGTTGTACGTCTCCGTCCGATCGGACAGCTCCGGAGTGAGCGAACTCGCGCAGGGCACCAACTTCGCCCGGCAGGCTGTCGTCAGCTTCGTGGACGTCGTCGACAGTGCCGTTGTTCTCGACCGCGTCATCGACGACCTGAACCTGAATCGCACCGCCCAGCAGCTCGCGAGCTCGATCGAAGCATCTTCTCCCACGAATTCCGTCATCATCTCGATTCGCGTTTCGGATACAGATGCAGAAACGGCCGCCGCCATCGCCAATTCCGTCGGTTCGAATTTCGCCGATGTTGTCGTGAACCGACTCGAGAAGCCGGAAGGCGAGGCAGCCAGCCTCGTCCGTGTCGAAACGATCGCGCCCGCTCTCGTCCCCACGTCGCCGTCGTCACCGCATGTCGCGCTGAACGTCGCGCTGGGTGTGTTGCTCGGCCTCGCGCTGGGCTTGGGCATCGCCATCCTCCGCTCCGTGCTCGACACGCGCATCCACTCGCTGCACGACATCGAAGCCGCGACCGAATCTCCGGTGCTCGGTGGGATTGCCCTCGACCCGGACGCCAAGAAGCGTCCCCTCATCGTGCATGCCGACCCTCGCAACCCTCGCGCCGAGTCGTTCCGCAGCTTGCGCACCAACCTTCAGTTCATCGATGTGGACGGCACCTCGCGCTCGTTCGTCGTGTCGAGCGCCGGACCGGGCGAAGGAAAGTCCACGACGACGGCCAACCTGGCCATCGCTCTCGCCGAGACAGGTGCCCGCGTCGTCCTCGTGGACGGCGATCTTCGCCTGCCGCGCGTCGCTGACTACATGGGCATCGAGGGAGGCGTCGGCCTCACAGACGTCCTCATCGGACGCGCGGAACTGGTGGACGTGCTCCAGCAGTGGGGCACGGGAAAACTGTTCGTGCTGCCATCCGGTCGGACACCCCCCAACCCGTCGGAGTTGCTGGGAAGCCAGGCGATGCAGCGCACCCTGGCCGCTCTCGCCGACGCGTTCGACTACGTCCTCGTCGACGCTCCTCCCCTCCTGCTGGTCACCGACGCTGCGGTCATCTCGCGGTTCACCAGCGGCGTCTTGATGGTCGCCGCCTCCGGCACGACGAAGAAGCCCCAGCTCACCGCTGCTGTCGAGAAACTGCAGGCGATCGGCAGCCGACTCTTCGGCGTCATCGTGACGATGCTGCCCTCCAAGGGGCCGGACAGCTACGGGTACGGGGCCTACTCCTACAGCGCCCCTGAGGAGCCTGCGACGGGGGGCAAGGGCGAGCGTCGGTCGCGTCGAGACAGGTCCTCCGAGAAGTGATGTTCTCTGTCCTCTCGGTCTGCACCGGCAACATCTGCCGCTCTCCGGTCGCGGAGCTCCTGCTCGCTCGATCCCTCGGCCCTCTGGGCGACGTACGCATCGAGAGCGCCGGCACCGGGGCTCTCGTGGGGAGCGGCGTACCAGATCAGGCGCAGCGGCTCGCCGCATCTCGTGGAATCGATGCGTCGGCCCATCGCGCACGCCAGATCGACAACGACATGATCCGCGGCGCAGACCTCATCGTCGCCATGGCGCGCGAACATCGCCGGTTGATCGTCGAATCGATCCCGGCCGCCATGCGCCGCACCTTCACCCTGCGCGAGCTGGCACGGATCGCTGAGTTCGTGGAACCTCGCCTGGAACAGGCCGTGATCGACTCCGGTGCGACCACCGCTGCCGATGGGATGCGCGCCGCAGTCGGTCTAGCCGCCGCACTTCGTGGCACGGTGGAGCCACCGGCAAGCCCAGAGGAATTCGACGTCGTCGACCCCTACCGTCGCTCGGATGAGACGTACGAGCGCTCGTTCGTGGAGCTGGCCCCGGCAGCAGACCGCGTGGCCGACTACCTCGGATCCGCAGCGCGCATCGCCCTCTCGCGCTGAGCTTCCGGAACGCGGGAAGCCCAGGGGTCCGGGTCATCCCACGTTTCGGCGCCAGAATCGGAACCCCACGATGTCGCCCTCGAGTCGGTACGACGATGCGACGAAGGGAGCAAGTCCCTCGAAGTTCGCCTCACCGTACGGGCACTCGATCGAGATTCCGCATGATTCGGGCGACTCGACGATGAGCGCCGGGGGGAAGGACGTCACGTCGGAGAGGTACTGAGCGGGGAGCCCGCCGTACCCTTGTTCGACGGGAAGCGAGTAGGTGATCGAGGTGGGTGAGAGACGTTCGGATGCCGCGAGGATCCACGTCTCGGCTCCGTGCACCAGCACCCGGTCATTCGGGTTCGTCTCGGCGACGACCCTGTCGACGAGCTGCGCCTGGTAGGAGCCCGCGACGAACACTCCGGATCCGATCGCGATCCGTGCCCACTGCAGCGCGCTCGCCGACGAGCCGGCGAGGACCAGCAAGACCGCTCCCCCCGCGACGATCATCGGGGGGAGGCTTCGCAGCCGCTCGGACGGAACGGTCGACAACGGGGGGAGCGGAAGAAGACGCGACGCGAGGACGACCCCCGCGACGGCGAATCCGGCGATCGCGACGACGAGGTAATGCGGATAGGGCCGGCCGGACACCATCTGGGATAGCGCGTCCAGTCCCCCCACCGCGAAGAACACCGCCGCGACGAGCGTCGGCGTGCCGTCGGCGGCATCCTCTCTCCGCCTGCGAGCGAGCCAGGCTCCCGCGAGCACGAGAACGGCTACCACGACGGCACCGGAAACGAGCAGCTGCGCGAGGGTGCCGAACGCGGCCAAGCGGTCAGAGGCAGTCGTCCCGCCCGAGTAGAACAGGTTGTACCGCACGTACTGGTCAATGCCGGCCCGGAGAGCGTTGCCCATCCAGAGCCACAGGACCAGACCCACCCCCACGGCGACGACGACGGCGCTCACTGCGGCGAGGAACAGCAGCCGACGGCGGAGGTAGACGGCGCCGACGGCCACGACGAGCACGAGTCCCACGATGTTGTTCATGCGCGTGAACAGCCCGATGGCAAGCGCGAGGCCGAGCACCAGTCCGACGGACGCGGTCGCACGGACGGACGCTTCCCGTCCGGATCGCAGTCCCAGGTGAGCAGCGGCCGAGTATGCCACGAGCTGAAGGGGGAAGAGCCAGGTCTCGGTGAAGTTGCCTCCCTCGAACACCCCGAGATAGGTGACACCGGCGACGAGGACAGCCGGCGCGGCCGCGTAGCCGATCATCCGGGACCAGAGCACCCCTGCGACGGCGAGACCGAGGAACAGCGCGACGCCCTCGAGCATCGGAGCGCCCACGATCCCTCCGCCGAGCTTCCACGCAACAGCCTCGATCGCCGCCAGCAGAGGACCCTTGTGATCCCACGAATCGACGTAGGGCATGCCGCCCCGCGAGACCACCATCCCCGTGTAGAGGAAGACGCCGGAGTCGCGGGTCAGGTGGCCGCTGACGATCATCGGAAGGTACGCGAGAGCGCTGACGAGGAGAGCGGATGCCGCGGCGGCAAGGCCGGCGCGGGAAAGGAATCGGTTCACGAGAGCGGCTCCCGCACCCCGATGACGTTCTTCTCCCGCCAGGTGCGGATGACGCGTCGGTCGCGGACGTGGACGGCGACGACGACCGCCCCGGCGACGGCGACGCCGATCCAACCACCGAGGGAGTTCGCGATGACGTCGTTGACGGTCGCAAAGCGTGCGGGAAGGACGAAGTACTGCACGATCTCCAGGGTTCCCGACAGCGCCGGGATCAGCGGCAGCGCCAGCCACAGGAAGCGTGTCGGGAACACGAGCGCGAGGAAGAACCCGAGGGGGACGAACATCGCGACGTTCGCGGAGAACTCGAACCAGCGATACCCGAACCATTCGGGGATGCCGTTGCGATGGAGAACCGAGAGCACCCGTTCGATCGCGGATTCGTAGCCCTGGTCGATAGGAGTGGGCGACAGCGTCGCCAGAAGAACCACGACCGAGCACATCCCCAGCCCGGTGGCCGCGATCAGCAGGCGCATGATCAGCCGCGCACGGTCGCAACGGGGCGCGGCGACCGTCGCGCACGGGCGATGTCGATGCGCCAGAGTTCCGCGAGCGCGCGACCCGCGAATCGTACGAGACGACGGGGCGGGAGCATCACGCGGGATCGCCCGGTTCCCCACATCGTGCCCTGGACCACCGTCCCGCGGCGGGGGATGCTCTCGACGGCCACATAGCGGACCCGGAGGCTCTTGCGTGCTTCCGCGATCGAGAAGTGCACATGTGGGACGAGGGCGTCCGAGGGCACGCCGTCGACGAGGCGCGTGAGCGTGTCGGGGTGGTACGCGCGTAGCGGGGTGTTCACGTCGGGGACGGAACGGCCGCACAGAAGAAGAACGGCGAAGCGGACGAGCGCGCTCAGGCATCGGCGGAACCAGGGGTCCGTGCGTCCGCGGCGAACCCCGTGGACGACGTCGGAGTCCGACCGGTCCAGGGCGACGGCGACGCGAACGATGTCGTCACCGTAGAACTGCCCGTCGCCGTCGACATGAACGATGACACCGGCGCCGCTTCGCAGGCCCTCGGCGTACGCGGACAAGGCCGTGGGGCCGTGCCCACGATTGACGGGCGAACGCACGACCTCGGCGAAGGCGGAGCCCGCCTCGACGGTGTGGTCCGTCGAAGCGTCGTCCACGACGATCAGTGACACGGTCCGCCCCGCCGCCTCGAAGGAGGTCCGGATCTCCGCCAGGAAGATCGGCAGCGCCTCGGCCTCGTTGAAGGCCGGTATCACGACCGCGACATGGTCTTGCGCGTGCACCCTGGCATCCCTACTTCTCCTCGGGCTGATTTCACCCGGCATCTCCCCCGAACCTGTAGCGTATGACACTCGTGGGGCGCACCAGGAATCTTCGTCGCGCGGGTGCTCTGTCCCTGCGCTTCCTTATCGTTGGAGCGGTCAGCACCGCGATCGAGATCGCGGCGTTCAATCTGCTGATGATCGCGGGTCTCGGCCCGGTCGCGGCCAAGGTGCTCGCGTCACTCATCGCCCTCGTCAACGCGTACTTCGGCAACAGGGAGTGGGCGTTCCGTTCCCGTTCGCGCACCGGAGCCGGTCGGCAGATGGTGCGTTTCCTCCTCGTGAACGCGCTGTGCACCGGCGCCGGCGCCGGGGGCGTCTGGATCGGAGAGCGTGCGCTGGAGGCAATCTACGGGGAGGCAGGACCTGTGGGGCTGAACATCGTCAATCTCGTATCCATCGCGTTCGTCACCCTTCTCCGCTTCGCGCTCTACCACTTCTTCGTCTTCCCACCCGCCCGCCCGATTCCGGCCGCAGAACAGCGCTCCGGTAGGCTCGGCCCGTGAAGTCCGCCCCCCGAGTCCTCGGAACCCTCTCGCTGCTCGCCGCGCTGGCATCAATCGGCATCCAGCTGATCGTGGTGGTGCACCTGTGGGCGGTCTTCGTCGAGACGATCCCCCTGACCAGCACGCTGGCGCTGAGCACAGCGGGGGCGGTGCTCGGTTTGGTCCTGGCGATCGTGAGCGTCATTCTGCGTCGCGGGTCTGTGGGGCTGTTGACGCCGATCGCTGGCCTCGCGAATCTCGGCCTGCTGGCGGCATACGCCTATCTCTTCTCGGTGATCTGACGATTCCCCGTTGTGACGCGAGATTCGCCGAAACCATTTCCGGCCAGACGCCCTTGACGTCAGTAATATTCTCAGCTGCGATCCGTAGAGCATGTCGGCGACTCCGGCCCTGAGGAAGAATGTGTATCGCCGTCGAAAGGCGCAGGGATCTCGAACGCTTTTCCGGCGCGCTCACCTCCTTGAAGTGGATAGCTCGTCGACACGGTCCTCATAGGATTGGGGAGACGAGAAAGGTGGCCACGAGTGAAGGCACTTGTAACAGGTATCGCGGGCTTCGTGGGGAGCACTTTGGCGAAGCGCCTGCTGTCGGACGGCCATGGAGTCGTCGGCATCGATTCGATCACGGACTACTACGACCCCGCCATCAAGAACGCGAATCTCGACTCCATCGGTCGGGATGCCTTCACGTTCTACGAGCAGGACATCAACGAGGTCGACCTGACCCAGGTCCTCGCGGGAGTTGATGTCGTCTTCCACCAGGCGGGCCAGCCGGGCGTCCGCAGTTCGTGGGGCGACGAGTTCTCCGTCTACACGTCGGCGAATATCCTCGCCACTCAGCGCCTCCTCGAGGCTGCCAAGGTACTCGGGACCGTCAAGAAGTTCGTCTATGCGTCCTCCTCGTCGGTGTACGGCAACGCCGAGCGCTACCCGACCGAGGAGACCGATCGGCCGCAACCGATCAGCCCGTATGGGGTTACGAAGCTCGCCGCGGAACACCTCGTCAGTCTGTACGGCGTGAACTTCGGTATACCGACGGTCTCCCTGCGGTACTTCACGGTATACGGGCCGGGACAGCGCACGGACATGGCGTTCACCCGCTTTGTCCGCGCCGCCTGGCTGGGCGAGTCGATCTCGCTCTACGGCACGGGTGAGCAAGTCCGCGACTTCACTTTCGTGGACGACGTCGTCGAGGCCAACGTCCGCGCTGGGCTCGGCGACTCCGCACCAGGAAGCGTCTACAACGTCGCCGGCGGCAGCAACGTCTCGATGCTCGAGGTCATCGATCTCATCAACGAGATCTCAGGTCGGCCGCTCAAGGTCGACCGCTATCCGGGGGTCGCCGGAGACGTCTTCCGCACGGGCGGCAGCACCGATCGGATTCGGGAGGATCTCGGGTGGTCCGCGCGCGTCACCCTCGAGGAGGGGCTCAGACGGCACTACGCGTGGGCACAGCGGTCTTTCTCCTAGCAA
>NZ_JARHXC010000102.1:0-10478 GCF_029222405.1 Microbacterium sp. Kw_RZR3
CGAAAACCGTCCGCGGTGGCCGGAACCGGCTCGATGAGCGGCCCGGCCGAACGCACAAAGCGTTCCAGCTCCTCCAGTATCCGCGAGGTGATCGAGCGCGTCTGTAGGTATTTCGGGGGACAGTCAGCCGGTGAACCCGCGCCAGCCGGCGTCGCGGTTCAGCGGGGCGCGCAGCCCCCGCGCGGTCAGCTCCCAGCTCGACCGCGCCGTGGCCTCGGGGGCCGTGGCATCCGCCCTCTCCCGCGCGTAGGCCTCGCCCACCACGACGATCGCCGCTGCGAGCTCCTCGGGCGTGGGAGTGCCGCGCACGACGCGCGCGACGGCCTCGGGCGGGTCCAGCGATGCGTCGTCGCTCACAGCGGGATGTTCCCGTGCTTCTTCGCGGGCAGGCTCGCGCGCTTGTTCCGCAGCGCCCGCAGCGCCTTGGCGATCGACACGCGCGTCTGCGCGGGCTCGATGATCCCGTCGAGCTCGCCGCGCTCGGCCGCGAGGAACGGGGATGCCACGTTGTAGGTGTACTCGTTCGCGAGGCGCGTGCGCACCGCGGCGACGTCTTCGCCCGCCTCTTCGGCGCGCTTGATCTCGCCGCGGTAGAGGATGTTGACCGCGCCCTGCCCGCCCATGACGGCGATCTCGGCCGTGGGCCACGCGAGGTTGATGTCGGCACCGAGCTGCTTCGAGCCCATGACGATGTACGCACCGCCGTAGGCCTTGCGCAGGATCACGGTCACCAGCGGCACGGTGGCCTCGGCGTAGGCGTAGAGCAGCTTCGCGCCGCGGCGGATGACGCCGGTCCACTCCTGATCGGTGCCGGGGAGGTAGCCGGGCACGTCGACGAGCGTCACGATCGGGATCGAGAACGCGTCGCAGAAGCGCACGAATCGCGAGGCCTTCTCGCCGGCGTCGATGTTCAGCGTGCCGGCCATCTGCGAGGGCTGGTTGGCGATGATGCCGACGGTGCGCCCCTCGATCCGCCCGAAGCCGATGACGATGTTCGGGGCGAACAGCGGCTGCACCTCCAAGAACTCTCCGGTCCCTGAGCCTGTCGAAGGGTCCACGATCCCCGAGATCACCGTGTGGATGTCGTAGGGCTGGTTGGGGGAGTCGGGGATGATCGTGTTCAGCGAGCGATCGGCATCCGTCGTCTCGAACTCGAACGGCGTCTCGTAGACCGGGATCTCGGCGAGGTTGTTGTCGGGCAGGTAGCCGATCAGCGTGCGCGCGTAGTCGATCGCGTCGTCCTCGTCGTCGGCGAGGTAGTGCGCGACGCCCGACCGGCTGTTGTGGGTGAGCGCGCCGCCCAGCTCCTCCATGCCGACGTCTTCGCCGGTCACGGTCTTGATGACGTCCGGCCCGGTGACGAACATCTGGCTGGTCTTGTCGACCATGATGACGAAGTCGGTGAGCGCCGGGGAGTACACCGCGCCGCCCGCGGCGGGGCCCATGATGAGCGAGATCTGCGGGATCACGCCGGAGGCCGCCGTGTTCAGGCGGAAGATCTCGCCGTACTTGCCGAGGGCGACCACGCCCTCCTGGATGCGCGCGCCGCCGGAGTCCAGGATGCCGATGATCGGGATGCCGCTGCGCAGCGCGAGTTCCATGACCTTGATGATCTTGTCGCCGGCGACCTCGCCGAGCGAGCCGCCGAAGGTCGAGAAGTCCTGCGCGTAGACCGCGACGGTGCGGCCGTGGATCGTGCCCGTGCCCGTCACGACCGAGTCGCCGTAGGGACGGGACTTGTCCATGCCGAAGGCCGTGGTGCGGTGGCGCACGTACTCGTCGATCTCGACGAACGAGCCCGGATCGACAAGCATCTCGATGCGCTCGCGGGCGGTGAGCTTGCCCTTCGCGTGCTGCTTGTCGCGGGCGGCGGCTTCGGCGTCGACGACCGCTTCCTGGTACCGGGTGCGCAGGTCGGCGATCTTGCCGGCGGTGGTGAAGAGATCGGGCTGGTCGGTCACGCCTTCCACCCTAGCGACAGCCTCCGCGGCGAGGTTGGAGGGTGCGCACAAGCGAAACGGTGAGGCGCTGTGGCATCCGTCCAGTCATCCGCTTCGGGTCGCTGGGCGCCGCCGCCGAAACGATGAAGCGCAAGCGGATGCCATCGCCTCGACGATTCTCTAGGGTGTGGGCATGCCGATCCCCGAAGCCGGATACCCGCGGACCGCCGCCGTCAGCCCCCGCGTCCAGGTGGTCGAGACCACCGGTTCCACCAATGCCGATGTCGTCGCGGCCGTGACGGCGGACCCGGCCGGCTGGCCGCACCTCTCTCTCCTCGTCACGCGCGACCAGCGCGCGGGGCGCGGGCGCCTCGATCGCACGTGGACCGCGCCCGCGGGAACCTCGATCGCCGTCTCGGTCGTCGTGGACGCCTCCCGCGTGCCGCTGCCGCTGCGGGGCTGGATTCCGCTGGTGGCCGGGGCGGCGATGACCCGCGCGGTGCGTGCGCAGCTCGGCGGGCACGGCGGCACAGTGGAGTTGAAGTGGCCGAACGACGTGCTCGTGGAGGGCGGCAAGATCTGCGGCATCCTGGCCGAAGCCGTGCCCGGAACCTTCGACACCGTGGTGGTCGGAGCGGGAGTGAACACCCGCATGAGCCGCGCGGATCTTCCCGTGGCGACCGCGACGTCGTTCGCGGCGCTCGGGGCGGAGTGCGACGAGGACCAGCTGCTGGCGGACTACGTCTCGGCGCTCTCGGAGTCGCTCGCGGCTCTCGCGGCCGGGCAGGAGGAACGCGTGCACGGCGACGTCGAGAAGCTCTGTGCGACGGTCGGCCGCGAGGTGTCGGTCTCGCTGCCCGACGGGACGACGCTGTCGGGCCGCGCGACGCGGCTCGACGAGACGGGCCGACTCGTCGTGGAGGCGGGGACGATCGTCGAGGCGGTGTCGGCGGGCGACGTGGTGCACGTGCGCTGAGGCCCCGGGCGCCCCGCGTGTGCGCCGCGGGCTGCGGGCGCGACCCCGCACAATGAGAGGGTGACCCAGCCGACCAGCTACGGAGGGCGCCCGCGTATGCCTGCGCCGGGTGCCGCAGCGCCCGAGCTGCGCATCGCGCGGATCCACGCGCACGCGCGACGTCTCGTGTGGTCGGCGATCGTGCTGATCGGCGTCGCCGGGGCGACGGCGTACTTCTACGACAATCTGCCCGCGCCGTTCGAGAACTGGATGCTGGTGAGCGCGGCGGCCGCGATCGTGCTGCTGCTCGTCGTGGTCCCCTACCTCGTCTGGCTGTCGCACACGTGGACGATCACGACCCGGCGCGTGATCGAGCGCTCGGGCTTCTTCGGCTCGCGCAGCCAGGAGATCTCGCACGTGCGCGGGTACTCGATCCAGATGCGCCGTGGCGTGCTGCAGCGCCTGTGGGGTGCGGGGACGCTGACGCTGTCGAACGGTGTCGAGCCCCCGTTGCGGTTGAAGAACGTCCCGAACGCCGTGCTGCTGCACGAGACCCTGGTCGACCAGGTCGAGGTCAACCAGATCCTCGCTCACCGCGACTCCCAGGCGTTCGGCTCCGGCGCGGTCGGTCTCTGACGCGGGCTGCGGTCTCGTCGCCGGCCGAGCCCGTCGAAGCCACTGGGGTCCGAGGGAGCTCCGGTCCCTTCGTCAAGCTCAGGGACCCCGGTCGCGTCGAGGTGGCTGAGCCTGTCGAAGCAACCGGCGTCCGGGGGAGTTCGGGTCCCTTCGACATGCTGAGGGACCCCGGTCGCGTCGAGGTGGCTGAGCTTGTCGAAGCCACCGGTACTCCCGCGCCGTCCCGCCTCGGCTCGCGCCCCCGCGAGCAGCCCGACAGAATGGATGCCGACGAAGGGAGCGGCATGACGCTGCGAGTCGGAGTGATCGGTGGCGGACAGCTGGCGCGGATGATGATCGCGCCCGCCGTCGAACTGGGGATCGACATCCGTGTCCTCGCCGAGGACGAGGGGATGTCGGCCGCGCTCGCCGCGTCCGCGGTGGGCGACTACCGCGACGCCGAGACGGTCCTAGCCTTCGCGCGTGACGTCGACGTGATCACCTTCGACCACGAGCACGTCCCGCAGGATGTCCTCGCCGCCCTCGTCGACGCGGGGGTCTCCGTCCACCCCGGACCCGCCCCGCTCGCCGTCGCCCAGGACAAACTCGTCATGCGGACGCGCATGGCCGAACTGGGCCTTCCCCAGCCCGACTGGGCCGCCGTCGCCGACGCCGCCGAGCTGCAGGACTTCCTCGACTCTCACGGCGGTCGTGCCGTGGTGAAGACGCCCCGCGGTGGCTACGACGGCAAGGGCGTGCGCGTCGTCTCCGCGGCGACCGAGGCGGATGACTGGTTCGCCGCTCTCGCCGAGGACGGCCACGGGGGATCGCTGCTCGCCGAAGAGCTCGTCGACTTCACGCGCGAACTCGCGCAGCAGGTGGCGCGCCGGCCGTCCGGCGAGGTGCGCGCCTATCCCGTCGTCGAGACCGTGCAGCGCGGGGGAGTGTGCGCCGAGGTCGTCGCACCCGCGCCCCGTGCCGACGGGCGTGTCCAGCGGGTCGCCGCCGACATCGGCGTCGCCGTGGCCGAGGGCCTCGGCGTCACCGGGATGCTGGCCGTCGAGCTGTTCGAGACCAGCGACGAGCGCATCCTCATCAACGAGCTCGCGATGCGTCCCCACAACAGCGGCCACTGGACGCAGGACGGTGCGGTCACCAGCCAGTTCGAGCAGCACCTGCGGGCGGTCCTCGACCTTCCCCTCGGAGCGACGGATGCCAAGGCCCCGTGGTCCGTCATGATCAACGTGCTCGGCGGGCCCGCCGAGGGGACGCTCGAGGAGCGATTCCCCGCGGCGCTCGACGCACACCCGCACGCCAAGATCCACACGTACGGCAAGGCTCCGCGCCCCGGCCGCAAGGTCGGGCACGTCAACGTGACGGGCGACGACCTCGACGACGCCGTGTACGAGGCGCGCGCGACGGCCGCCTTCTTCGATTGAGCTGAGCGTCTGAGCGCGCCGTTCCGCCTTCTTCCAGCGAGCCGCCCTAGCCTGGACCGGTGACCCGGCCGCTGCATTCCTCCGAGACGCCCGTGGTCGGCGTCGTCATGGGCTCCGACTCGGATTGGCGCGTGATGAACGCCGCCTCCGAGGTGCTGAGCGAGTTCGGCATCCCGCACGAGGTGGAGGTCGTCTCGGCCCACCGCACGCCGGACAAGCTCGTGCGGTACGGCCGCGAGGCCCGGAGCCGCGGGCTTCGCGCGATCATCGCCGGTGCCGGGGGAGCCGCTCACCTGCCCGGCATGCTGGCATCCGTCACCGCTCTTCCCGTGATCGGCGTGCCCGTCCAGCTGGCCACCCTCGACGGGCTGGACTCGCTGCTGAGCATCGTGCAGATGCCGGCGGGGATCCCGGTCGCCACGGTGTCGATCAACGGGGCGAAGAACGCGGGGCTCCTCGCCGCACGCATCCTCGGGTCGGCGGACGCCGAGATCGCGGATCGGATCGAGGCCTACGCCCGCGACCTCGAGAGTCAGGTCGAAGACAAGAACCGACGGCTCAAGGAGTCGCTGTGACCCTCGCGCCCCCGCGCGCGTCGTCGCGCTCGCCGCTGGTGGAACAGCGTCCGCTGCGCAACCCCGATCTCGGATCCACCGCGGTCATGACCCGGCGCGGTTGGTGGCTCGTCGTCGCGAACCTCCTCATCCCGGGCTCCGCTCAGGTGCTCGCGGGCAACAGGCGTCTCGGGCGCTTCGGCCTCGCCGCGACCCTGGCACTGTGGGTCGGACTCGTGCTCGTCGCTCTCGGCGCCCTGCTGGCGCCGAGCAGCCTGTTCGCTCTGGCGACCGGATCGTTCATCCCCGAGTTCCTGTCGTGGTTCCGCTGGGTTCCGCTGACCGTGGTCCAGGTGGTGCTCGTCGGATACGCCGTGCTGTGGATCGTGCTGACCATCGACACGCTGCGTCTCGTCCGCCTCGTGCGGACGGGGCCGCTCGCGCGTTTCGGGATCGCGATCGTGTCGATCGGCCTCACCAGCGCACTCGTGGCCGGCGCGGGCTGGGCGGTGCAGACCGCGGGGACGACGCGCGATGCCTTCGCCGACATCTTCGCGCAGTCGGCCCCGGTCGTGCCGCCCTCCGACGGCTACTACAACATCCTGCTGCTCGGCGCGGACTCGGGTGAGGGTCGCGACTCCATGCGCTTCGACAGCATCTCGGTGGTCTCGATCAACGCCGCTTCGGGTGCCGTGACGATCACCGGCATCCCGCGCGACATGCCCAACTTCCCCTTCGCGCCCGGACCCATGCAGGACAAGTACCCGAACGGGCACGAGGGCAAGTTCGACCCGGACTGCGGGTGGGGCAGCGGCATCAACCAGCTGCGCACCGAGGTCGAGGTCTGCCAGGACGGCAATGCTCTTTATCCGGATGCCAAGGCACACGGTTCCGAGCCGGGCATCGAGGCGACCAAAGACGCGGCAGAGGGCATCCTCGGCATCCAGATCCCGTACTACGTGCTCATCGACATGAAGGGCTTCGCCGACCTCGTGGACGCCCTCGGCGGTGTCGACATCACGGTCGATGAGCGCCTGCCGAAGGGCGGTCCCGCGTACGACGGGCAGCCCGTCGACGACTGGGCCTTCGGGTGGATCGAGCCCGGCGCGCAGCACATGGACGGCGACACCGCCCAGTGGTACGCGCGTTCGCGCTACACGACGAGCGACTTCGACCGGATGCGGCGCCAGCGCCAGCTGCAGGAGGCGATCCTCGCTCAGTTCACCCCGCAGAATGTCCTCGCCCACTTCCAGGACGTGGCGGCGTCCACGACCAACATCGTCGAGACAGATCTTCCCCAGGGGCTCATCGCTCCGACGCTGGTGGATCTCGCCCTCAAGGCGAAGGACCAGCCCGTCTCGACGATCGAGCTCACGCCCGAGGGGGGAGTCGACGAGTTCGACCCCGACTACGCCCAGGTGCAGCAGATCGTGCGCGACAAGCTTCACCCCCCGACCGAAACGGAGAGCCCCGCGCCGTGACCGTCACCCTCCGCGTCGTGCTGGACCAGCTCGTCGCCCCCACGTCCCGCGACCTCGCCGAGGCGTCGGTCTCGCTGACGCAAGCGCTCATCGACACCGCCCCGCGCGGATGCGACGTCGCGAGCATCGTTCCGGCACCCGGGCTTCCCGACGACGCCGGGGTCACCGGCCTGTCCGCCGAGACGCGCCTCCCGATGCGGCGGCGCGAGCTCGCGGCGTCCTGGCAACTGGGCGTCGCCCCCGGCGTCGGGAAGGGACTGATCCACTCGCCGACCGCTCTTGCCCCGCTTGTGCGCCACGACCGCGTCAACGAGACGCACCAGATCGTGGTGACCCTGTGGGACCTGCGCGCGTGGGAAGCGCCCGACGAACTGCCCCGCGCCGAGGCGCTCGCCTCGCGCGCGCTGCTCTCCCGCGTGACGAAGCACGCCGACGCCGTGGTCGTCCCGACCCACGCAATGGCCGCGCGGCTGGGAGAAGTGGCCAAGTCCAAGCTCGTGGCGAAGGTCCGCGTGATCGGGGGAGCCCCCGCCGCCGGCATGCGCGTCCCGTCCGACGCGGTGGGACGCTTGCGCGCCCTCGAGCTGCCGACATCGTTCCTCGCGCTCGCGGGCGGCCGCGCGCCGTCCGACGGACTCTCCGACGCGTTCGCCGCCGTCGTGGCGGCCGGCTGGGACGGCGACGTCGTCGTTCTCGACGTGCCCGAGGGTGAGGAGCCCGCCGTCCTCGAGGTCGCCGCCGCCGCCGGGGTCTCCGAGGAGCGCGTGCACGCCCGCGGTTCGCTCGACCAGTGGGACCGCGCCGCGGTGCTCTCGCACGCCGCCGCGTTCGTGACCGGGTGCGCACGGACGGACTGGCCCTGGCGCGCCGTGGACGCCCTGGCCGTCGGCATCCCGATTGTCGCGGTCGACACCCCCGCCCACCGGGAAGTGCTGGCGGATGCCGCGGCCCTCGCCCCCGCGGACGCCCTCGGGGGCGCGTTGGAGAGGGCCCTCGGGGACGACGGCGCACGGCTGCGCGTGCTCGCCGGCGACCGCGCCAAGGGCTTCGCGTGGGAGGCCTGCGCCGACCGGATCTGGGCGCTGCACGCCGAACTCTGAGACCGGCCCGGTGCCGCGTCTCGGCACTCTCCGGCCCCTATGCTCGGACGCATGCCTGCACGCGCCGGGATCGTCATCCGCACCCGTCACCGCCCGGCGTTCCTCCGCCGGGCCCTCGGCGACATCGCCGCCCAGCGGTTCGAGGACTGGCGGCTGATCGTCGTCAACGACGGCGGTGACGCGGCCGAGGTCGACGCCGTCGTCGAGACGGCGGGGCTCGGCGAGCGCGCCGAGGTGATCCACATCCCCGCGGGCGAGGGTGGGCGCTGCATCGCGGCGAACATGGGAGTGCGCGCCCTCGACACGGAGTACGTCGTTCTCCACGACGACGACGACCGCTGGCATCCCGCCTTCCTCGAGCGCACGGTCGCGTGGCTCGACGCGCACCCCGCGCACGGCGCGGTGTCGGCCGCGACCGAGATCGTGTACGAGGAGAACCGCGGCGGGACGTGGATCGAGGTCGGTCGAGCCCCGTTCTGGGCGGGCATGAGCCGGATCTCGCTCGGCGAGATGATGAGCGTGAACCGGGCCGTTCCCATCTCGGTCGTCTATCGTCGCCGCCTGCACGACGAGGTCGGCTGGTACGACGAGACCCTGGATGCCGTCGAGGACTGGGATCTGTATCTGCGGATCCTGCGCGAGCACGAGATCGGGTTCCTCGCGGGGGAGCCGCTCGCGTTCTGGACGCAGCGGCCCGACTCGGTCGGTCTGGACGCGAACAGCATGTTCGGTCTCGCGGCCGAGCACGCGCGCGACGACGCGGTGGTGCGCGACCGCGCTCTCGCCGAGTGGGTACAGCGCGAGGGCCCCGGGCTGCCGCTGTACCTCTCGTCCCTCCACACGCAGCTAGCCGCGCATGTCGACGCGGCCGTGGACCGTCTGAGGGCCGAGCTGCGCGAGGACATCCGTCGCGAGATCGACGCGCATCAGCCCCTTCTCTCGCGCGTTCGACGCCTTCGTCGACGCCTGGGGGCGTGACGGCCCGCCCGTAGAATCGAGGGATGCGTCTCGGTCGCCTTCGGGAGAGTGTCCGCCGTTCTCGCGAGCTCCGAGTCGTCGGACCGGTCGTCCGCGCCGCCGACCGCATCTGGTGGGCGCGCACGATCGGACGTTCGGAGCTGGTGGATGCCGAGTACTACGGCGCTCAGCTCGGGTTCCCGCGCGTCCCCCGCGCCGTCGCGATCGCGCACTATGTCGCGTGGGGTTTCCGCCGGGGGATGAGCCTGAACCCGCTCTTCGACGACATCGTGGCCGGGGGAGAGCTGCCCGAGGTGCTGCGCGTCCCGGCGCTGTACGCGTATCTCCTGAGCGAGCGTGAGACGGTTCGCGTGCACCCGTGGTGGGATGCCGAGGAGTACGGGCGCGAGCACGGCGGGCCGGGTCTCGAGCACGCCTGGGCGAACCGCGACGCCGAGATCGAGCTGACGGCCGTCGGCTGGGAGATGCGCATGCCGGTCGCCGAGGTGCGTCGGCGCGCCCTCCGCGCCGCGAGCACCTGGCGACGCCACCGGCACCACCCGTCGCCCGCCGGGGCGCCCGCCGCGGTCGGGTTGGTCCGCCCCCTGCAGGCGCGTGACCGCCGTTACGACGCCAAGCTCCGACAGGCGGCGGCGCGCGCCACCGTCGATCGCGTCGTCGTCCCGCTCGTCGGCGTCGATGCGTCGCAGTGGGTCTCCGCGCATCTGCTGGCCCACATCGTGCCCGACCTCGGCCTGCGGGGCGAGTCCCGTCGCGTGGCCTGGACGGAAATGCTCCGGGGCGCCACCGCCCGTCTCGAGGTCGACGTCGTCGTCGCCCTCGACCCGCGCGCGGAGTTCACCGACGACGAGATCGACGCGCTCGTCGTCGTCGCCCGGGAGGACGCGGCGGCGGTGCCCGCCCATCTCGCGCAGGACGGAACCGTCGACGGTCTCGGCGCAGCGGAGACCGGCGGCGCCGTCCCGTGGCCGATCCTCTCGGGGCATCCGTCGGAAGATCTCGACCCGCTCGACGAGATCGTCTCCGTGCCGCTCCTGCGCAGTCTCAGCGTGGCTGCGCCCCGTGCCGAGCTGCGCCCGATGCTCGAGCGTCCGGGGGTGCGGTCGGCGGCGTCGTTCGCGCGGGTCCTGCGGGAACGGCTGCCCGTCCAGGTCCTGACGACCGTGCGGCCGGTTCTCGAGGAGCCTCTGCTCGTCTTCGACGAGCCGCGCCCCTCGGTCGGAGCGGATAGCCGGGACCGCGAGGCCGCGACGGCACTGATCGAGGCCGCGGGGTTCGACGTCCGGGAGTGGCGCGGACCGACGAAGGGCGCGATCGAGCCGCGGCTCGCGTGGCGACGCCCCCACCCCGATGCGCAGCGCTGGGCGATCAAGACCTGCGCGCCCGCGGGACAGCAGGGCGCGATCTGGGGAGACG
>NZ_JARHXC010000103.1:0-10822 GCF_029222405.1 Microbacterium sp. Kw_RZR3
CGAAGCCTGGGATCAACCCGAGTCGAGGAGCGTCCGATATCCCGACGGTCTCAGTGGCCGGTCCTGGACCGAGGCGGAGGAGTCCGAGAGGTCAGCGCGAGATCCACGCTCCCGGTGATCTTCCCCGCTGTGACGGTGATCGTCCCGGTGCGACAGGCAGGTTGAAGACCCGCGTACTCGCTCGTCTCCGGCAGTGACGCACAGATCTTGTAGGTGCCCGGCCGAACCGAGAGGGCATACCCGCCGGGGGCGCCCCCGCCGGCGTTGGTCCGCACGACGAGCTGGTCCCGCAGGGTGTAAACGGACACCGTCGCATCCTTGAGCCACACCGTCGAACCGGATGCCGTCTTCCCGCTGACCCGACCGGTGAGGGTCCCGCCCTGCTCGACCTTGCCGGCCTTCGCCGCGGTGTTGCCCCCGGCGGTCACGATCACCGCCGTCGCACCCTCTCGGGTGCCGGAGTTGTCCAGCCATTCCGGGGCGTAGTACGGCATCGTGGACGCACCGTATCCACTGATCCCGGTCGGCATGGCGTAGCCGCTGCTGTACGCACCGAATTGGACGCGATAGGTGCCGGCACGGAGCCCGGTGAAGTCGTATCCGCCCGCGGCATCCGTGAGCGTGCTGTACCCCTCACCGTCATCGCCGTCCCGCACAGCGCGGACGGGAATGTTGGCGACGGCCTTCCCGGTGCCGCGGTCACTCACCAGACCGCTCAACTGACCCAGAGCGTCCAGCGCGAGGTTCTTCGTGATGGCCCCGCTCGATGCGGTGAAAGTGATCGACTTCTCTGCGGCCCCCGATGCCCACACGGTGATCCGGTACGTCCGCCCCGACTTCAGCACACTGCCGAAAGAGTAGGACCCATCGGGCGCGGCCGTCGCGTACGAAATCTGTCCGGTCTGCGTGCTCGAGACGACCTCGAGCAACTGCACCCCGGCACCTGAGGCAGCGGCACCGGCCTTGGTGACCTTGCCGGAGAGCGAGGCGTCCGCGCGCGTGGCCGCGATGTTCGCCGTGCTGTTCGCCCCCTTCGTCACCGAGACGGTCGCCGCTTTGCGCCCCCCGTACCAGGCCGTCGGGTACCCCGTGATCTGCGCCGCCACGGTGTACGTGCCGACCGGGAGATTCGCGATGGTGTAGGTCATCCCCGATCCGGACGACGTGGTGTACGAGGAGAAAGCCTGTCCCTTCGCGTCGTAGGCGGTGATGGACGCGAAAGTCGCGTCGGGTGCCGTGACTCGACCCGAGATCGACCCGCCGTCCTTCGGTGCGGTGTCGACCAGTCCGAGGCTCTTCGTCTTACCCGACGACACCGTGAAGTGCGACGCCGCCGCGTCATCGGTCACGCCCCCGAGGTAGTACCTGCCGATGAGCACCGTGTACTCGCCCGGCACGAGGCCGTCGGCCGTGAAGGTGGATCCCGCGGACACGTAATCGCTCTTGACGTACGTCGTCCCGGCCGACGACCAGCGATACAGCCCGACGTAGCCGGCATTCGCGACAGTGAACGTCACCTTCCCCGAGCGGATGACGGACAGATCCTTCTTCACGCTCGAGGCGGACACGGCGAAGTAATCGGCGTAGTCCTTCGAGGCCGCGCTGTCCGACCACGTCGGCACGTACGAAGGCGAGGTGGGCGTCACGAGGGCGACGTACTTGCCCGCCGTCACTCCGCGGATCGTGTAGGAGCCGTCCGCCGCGATGGCGACGGCCGCACCCTGCGGCCCGGACGCCCCGGTGAGCGTGACGGTGCCTGAGGTCAAGGGCGTCGACGTTCCGGCGACCGTGACCTTCCCGCTCACCGTCACCCCAGCGACACCGATATCGACGCTGACCCGTGCACCGGCCTTGACGGCGATGAAGGTCGCGCCCGTGAGCGATGAGGTTCCGCCGGAGAAGACCATCCCGCCAGGAGCCGACGCACCCACGGCGATCGATCCGCCGCCCAGGCCCTGGATCGTGTAACGGCCGGACGCGTCCGTGGACCCTCTGCCGACCACGTTGCCGGAACGATCGTAGGCGGTGACCGCAATACCGGTCACGGGAGTCTTGTCCGCATACGCCACGGTGCCGGTCACCGTGCCGGCCGTCGCCAGCTGCGCTTTCAGGCCGCTGACGGCCTGACCCTTCGCGACGGAAATCGACGTGGCTGCGGCGAGCGTCGACTTGTCGTTCCACCATTCGCCGATCAGGTTCTGACCGTCGGGGCTGCGGAAGGCCAACGTGTACTCACCGGGCAGGAGTCGGGAGAGAGAGAACGAGCCGTTGCTGTCGGTCCCCGTCGAGTTCTGCCACATCCACGAGCCGTCGGACTTTCGATAGACCTCGACTCTCGCAGAGGTCACCGCTGCGCCAGACGTCGTGGTCACCGTCCCCGAGAGCTCGCCGCCCTTGGCCAGCACGACGTTCACGTCCGACTTGGTCTGGCCCGCAGTGACGGTGACGGGCGTCGCTGCCGAGAAGTCGCCGTTCCCCCCGTACCACTGATCGAGCACGTTGCGTCCGTACGACTGGAACTGGATGTAGTAGGTGCCCGCGGGCAATCCCGAGAACGCATACGATCCGTCGTTCCCCACCGTTGCGGAGTACCAGTTGTCCGACGCCCGGATCGACGCATACGTCGTTCCGCCCGCGAGGTTCACGCCCTGCGGGTATGTCACCTTCCCGGAGATCACCGCCGTCGCAACGGGGACCAAGGAAGGCGGCGGAGCGAGGGTCGGTGAGGGCGACGCAGACGGCTTCGGCGTCGCGGATGCCGACGGCTTCGGCGACCCGGAGGGCCTCGGCGATGCGGATGCCGAAGGCTTCGGCGTCGCTGACGGGGAGGGTGTCGCCGACGGGGAGGGCGACGCGGAGGGCCTCGGCGACGCGGACGCCGACGGGCGAGGAGTCGCAGAGGGCGAAGCGGAAGGGCTCGGGCTCGCCGACGCCGAAGGACGAGGACCCGAGGCGGTGGGACTCGGGCTCGCCGAGACGGACGTCGTGGGACTCGCGGCGACCGACGAGCTTGCCGAGGGCGACGGCGGTGTTTGCGCGTAGGCGCTGGTCGGAGCAATCACCGCCCCGGCGACGAAGAGGGCCATCACCGTGACACGGGCGATGGCACGAAAGGTGCGCGAAACGACTGCAGTGGCCACGTCTTCTCCAGCGACGGGCGTTTCGCCCGTCTCCCCCGGATGCGGCTTGCCGCACCATTCCCCCAAGGCGACACTCGTGTAGCCGCGGTCAAGTAATACCACAGCTCAAGGCCGGAAAACGAAACAGGTGACGCGACCGTTATCCCGTGGCTGCGGGGCAGCTTTCACGGGGGCGATCCGCGCAGATCTGCGTGATCAGAATTCGGGCGTTGGCGAAGTCGGGTCTCTCCTCGAGGATGGCGGAGGCGACCTGCACCGCTCTGTCGAGGTCGCCTGCCATTGCGAGGTCGATCGCGAGATCCTGCCGAGCCGGGATGTCGTGCGGGGCGACTTCGGCCATCCGCTCTCTCACCGCTGCCGCCGCCGTCCAGTCCTGCGCGAGTTCGAGGGTGACGGCCCGCGCGTCGAGAACGGCGAGCGTGTGAGGGAAAGATGCAGCCGCTCGGGCCGTCCACACCCGCGCCGCGTCTGCGGCGTCGGCGTCGCCGGCATCCGACCTGGCTGTCAGCACCTGAGCCGCCAGCGCCACGAGCTCTTTGTCCCATGGTCGTAAGGCCACCGCCGTGGCGAAGCCCGCGTCGGGCGACGCGCCCGCATCGACCCGGGCCGCCGCCGTGGCCATTGGGATTTCGGCCACGGTGGCCAGCGCGAGAGCCACGACGACCGCGGCGCCGACCACGCGCGCCGCGATCATCCGCGGCACGGCGCGGAGTTCCTCGCGCACGGACGCGGGCTCCGCCACGACGATCCCGAGAAGGATCGCCACGAGCAGGAACGCCGCGGGGCCCGTCGGGTGAGCGAGCAGCGCCACAATCGCGACGATCAGTCCCGCGATGCTCCCCAGGAAAACGCCGTTCACATCGTGGCCTCGTCGAAGTCTGCGTGTCACGGTCCGGACGGCCAAGCCCAGGCCGACGGCCATGACCGCCACCAGCACGAGTCCCCCGTCGGACGCGGCATCGAGGATCCAACTGTGTGACGACTCGAGCACCGTGTTGAGGGGGCGGTCGAGGTACCACGACGCGTCCTGAAAGGACGGGACGCGGTCGATGAAGCTCCCGGATCCTGCCCCGACGACGGGGGATGTCGAGAAGACCTGCAGCCCCCACTGCCACAGCGTCCAGCGCTCACCGACGGTCGCCGCAGCCACGGCGTCCGCACCGGTGAGGCGGTCAAGGGCACCGGGCGCCGAGAGCACGACGAACGTCAGGGCGAGGCCCGTCGAGGCTGCTCCGATCGCAATGGTGCGGCCCCGCAGGACGCCCGTGCGCCAGAGAAGCGGAGCCAGCACGATCAGACCGAGGACGGCGGCGAGATAGGCACCGCGCGACGCGGACGTGCCGAGGCCGATCAGCGCACCGATACCGCCCACCGCGACGACGATCCTCAGCACGGTGTCATCGCGGACCCATCTCGCTGCGGCCGCACCGGCGAGCACCATCAGCATCATCGCGCACACGATGCCCTGGTCCGTCGCATTTCCGAAGAGCGATCCCGGTCTCTCCAGATCGCTCGAAAACGGACGCAGTCCGAACGCCTCGAGGACACCGACGAAGGCGACCGCCGTCGCGGCGCCCGACAGGGAGATGAGGAAGGCCCGCACACACGTCCCGTCGGCACGCGATCCGAGCAGAGAAGCCGCGAGCCAAGCGACGCCCAGACCGACGGGCAGCGCGACCAGCGGACCGAGGTAGCGGGGCCACCGGCCGATCAGGCCGACCCACACGTCCGTGCCGTAAAGGACGGAGCCCGCGATGGCCGCGACGACGAGAGCGGCGAAGGCCGAAGCCGCGACGACCCATGCCCAGGTCGGGAGCCTCCCGGTCCTCCTCGCGAAGAGAGCCACGCCCACGGCGATGGCCACGACGAGGTACTTGGGGAACGTCCATCGCAGCATCCCGTCGGGCAGGACCGCGATGATCCCCGCCACGGCGATGCTGACGGCAGCGATCGACGCTCGACTCGACGTCATTCTCATGAGGCAGGTCCCCCGGCTCGCGCGCGCAACGGTGAAGCTCGCATCATCGCCGAGTCGGATGTGTGTCTCCGCGTCGGCAGGGGATCTCTCATCGCTGCGGCTTGGGATACGCCGCGCGAACCACGTCGGACTGCAGATAGTCCGACACCCCGATGAGCAGGATCGCGAAGAGGATCTGCTCGGTCACCACCCAGAACGGGTAGAGGCCGGGGATCGCTGCGAGCACGAGCGCGACGATCGGGAAGATCCGGCTGAACAGCTGCAACCGCCGGAACGCCCAGTACCACCCGGCTCGCGCACGCCAGAGGAAGTAGAACAGCGTCGTCGTGATCGCGAGCACCACGAGGCACCGCATCCACACCGCGAACCCGACATCGGCACCGTTCAGCGTCATCACCAGAGCGACGACGACCGTGGCGACACCCAGTACGAACCCGAGTCCGAGGAGAAGGGTGATCGCGCGGAACGCCCGATGCACTCTCGGGTCCTCGGGGACATCCACGCGGTGGTCCGCCTGGCGTCCACCCGCGATCCGATCGAGGCGACGGAGGGCCGGTTCGAGCTGCATGCGCTCACTGTACGACGCCGGACCCCGACCGCGCGCCAGGATCAGCCGACGGTGATCTCGGGCTCGTGTCGGACCGGGAAGTTCACCGAGTTCGCGATGAAGCACCACTCGCGCGCCTGCTTGTGGGCGGCGCGGGCCGCTTCGACCATCGACTCGTCAGCGACCCGGACGCGCGGACGCAGGACCACCTCCGTGAAGGCTCCGCCGCTGTTGCCGTCCTCCTGCATGGTCCCCGACGCGTCGTCCTCGTACGCCGTGACCACGACGCCGGTCGTGACGCACGCGTGCAGGTACGACAGCAGATGGCACTCGCTGAGGGCCGCGAGCAGCAGCTCTTCCGGGTTCCATTTGGCGGGATCGCCCCGGAAGGGCTTGTCAGCGGATGCCGCGATCGCGGGCTTGCCGTCGACCTCCAGCGTGACCGCGCGGTCGTAGTCGCGGTGTCCGCTGGTGCCGCTCCCCCGGTCCCCGGTCCAGGTCGAGCGCAGGCGGTAGTGGTGCTCTCCGTTCATGGTCCCAGTCTGCCGTGCTGCCCGCGTGGGAGGGCGACTTCCGGCCCGTGGAGCGCCGACGTCGACGCCAGGGGACGAAGGTCCCGTCGCCATAGAATGGACGGATGCCCGCCACGCCCCCCGCCTCCGTCGAACTCGCTGTCGTCGAACGGAACGGCTTCATCGAATCCCGTCATCACGGCGTCGCTGTCGTGCTCGCTCCCGACGGATCCGAGAAGCTCACGCTCGGCGAGGCGACAGCCCCGTTCCTCCCCCGCTCGAGCATGAAGCCTCTGCAGGCGCTGGCGTGCCTTTCCGCGGGCGCCGACCTCGCCGAGGAGCGCCTGGCGATCGCGATGGCGAGCCACTGCGGCACCGAGCGCCACGTCGAGACGGCCCGTGGCATCCTGCAGTCCGCCGGCCTGACCGAAGACGATCTGGGGTGCCCCGCAGCGTGGCCGAGCGACACCGCCGCGCGCGATGAACTCGTGCGCGATCACGGGTCGCCCTCGCCCCTGCGCATGAACTGCTCGGGCAAGCACGCGGCGATGCTGCTGACGTGCGTCGCGAACGGCTGGTCCACGGCGGACTACCTCGACCCGGAGCACCCGCTGCAGGTACACATCCGCGAGGTGCTCGAGCGCCTCGTCGGCGAGCGCATGACGACGACCGCGATCGACGGCTGCGGCGCCCCCGTGTACGCCATGAGCCTCATCGGTCTCGCTCGCGCCATCCAGCGCATCGCGACCTCGTCGGAGCGCTCTCCGTTCGCCCTGCACCGCAGCGCCGGGACGCTCGTTCGCGCAGTGAAAGAGCACCCGTGGACGATCGACGGCCCGGGTCGCCCCGACACCGTCGTCATCGAGCGCCTCGGCGTCTTCTCGAAGCTCGGTGCCGAGGGCGTCCAGGTCATGACGGCGCCCGACGGCACGACGGTCGCGCTGAAGATGCTCGACGGCTCCAATCGCGCCGGGCACGCGGTGGCACTGCGTCTGCTCGAGCGCACCGGAGCCCTCGCCCCCGAGGCGGTCGCCGATACCCTCGCCCTGCTGCCCCTGACGATCTCGGGCGGTGGCCGCGAGGTCGGTCTCATCCGCGCGACGGTCTGACGGGGCCGCGCCCCGCTCGAGCGACGCCCCGACGGGGCCGCCCTGCCAGGAGAGCGGCCCGGGTGGTCAGATACCGCCGTCGACCGAACGCGGGTACGTGATGGGCTCGTCGGGAACGAGCACCTCGGTGTCCCGGTTCAGGCTCTCGCCCCGGAAGAACGGCTTGGACGCCGGGACGAGGTACCACACGACCATCAGCACGACGCCGAAGGCCAGCGCGCCGATGCCGACGACGAACGTGCCGCCGATGCCGAGCAGCTCGGAATTGCCGTAGTCGACGTCGTACATGTCGATCGCCGACTGGACGAAGGCGTACGTGAGCATCAGCGCCCCGAGCAGGGGGAGGATGCCACGGTAGACGAGGTTCTTGCCGGACGTGAAGAGCTCGCGTCGGAAGTACCAGACGCACGCGTACCCCGTCATCGCGTAGTAGAACGCGATCGCGAGACCGAGCGACAGGATGGAGTCCTGGAGGATGTTGTCGCTGATGATGGTCATGCCCACGTAGTACACGCTCGCGACGATCCCCATGACGAGCGTCGAGAACGACGGCGTGTGGAACCGCGGGTGCACCGTCTGGAAGCGGGCGGGAAGCGCCTTGTAGGCAGCCATCGCCAGCGTGCCGCGTGCCGTCGGCAGGATCGTGGTCTGCGTCGATGACACCGCGGAGATGAGCACCGCGACCACCAGCACCCACGCGAACGGGCCGAACAGCCCGTCCTTCATCGCCAGGAAGACGTCGTCGGCGTTCTCCGCGTTGGCGAGGCCGGCGCCGTCCTCTCCCACGCCGGCGTACATCATCGCCGCGACGGTGACCGTGACGTACGTGCCGAGCAGGATCACCGTGGTGAGCAGGGCCGCGCGTCCGGGGATGCGCTTCGGATCCTTGGTCTCCTCGTTCAGCGCGAGGCACGTGTCCCATCCCCAGTAGATGAAGAGCGCGAGCAGGACGGCCTCGGTGAAGCCGCTCCAGTCGGTGAAGCCGAGGGGGTTGAACCACGCGAGGTCGAACGGGGTCGGGTTCGGGGCCGTGCCGTCGAAGAACTTCCACAGCGCGACGACGACGAAGAGCGCGAGAACGATGTACTGGACGGCGAGCAGGATGTTCTGGATGCGCTCGCCGATCTCGACGCCCCGGTAGCTCACGTACGTCATCGCGGCGATGAACGCGACGCCGGTAGCGGTCACGAGAGGCACGTTCTCGGCGAGCGATCCGTCACCGACCAGCGACCACAGGTAGATGCCGGCGATCTGCGACAGGTTGGCGAGGACGACCATGCCCGCGACGGCGACCCCCCACCCGCCCATCCAGCCGACCCACGGTCCGAACGCCTTCGTCCCCCAGGTGAACGTCGTCCCGCAATCCGGCACCTCGTTGTTCAGCTCACGGTAGGCGAAGGCGATGAAGAGCATCGGGATGAACGCCAGGACGAACGCGATCGGCGCTTGGGCACCCACCGCGACGACGACGAAGCCGAGGGTGGCGACGAGAGAGTAGACGGGGGCTGTGGATGCCAGTCCGATGACGGTCGAACCCCAGAGTCCGAGGGTCCCGGCGGCCAGTCCTTTGCCCGACGTCCGTTCGGGAGCGGAAGTCATATGCCGAACGTAGAATCCGCGGGCAACCGCGGTCAAGGGTGAATTCTCAGGAAGAGCGGCGGTTGACGTCGAGCACGATGATCGTGATGTTGTCGCGGCCGCCGTTCTCGAGGGCCGCCGCCATCATCGCGTCGACGGCTGCGGCCGGGTCGGCGTTCGCCTCGAGGAAGTGCTTGATACCGAAGTCGGTGAGCTCTTTGGTAAGCCCGTCCGAGCACACGACGAACCGATCGCCGTCGACGACTTCGAGGCGGAGGTAGTCCGGCTTGACGCTGTCGCTCGGTCCGACGGCACGTGTGATGACGTTTCCGTAAGGGTGGTTCTCCGCCTCTTCGGGGCTCAGCCGCCCCGCGGCGATCAACTCCTGCACCACCGAGTGATCGGTCGTCACCTGGACGATGTCGTCGTCGCGCAGGAGGTACACCCGCGAATCGCCGATGTTCAGGGTGACCCAGTGGGGCTCGTCCGTCGTCGTCTCGAGATACAGCCCGGTCAGCGTCGTCCCGGTGCCCTCATCGGTGGTCTCGGGGTGCGAGACGATGTCCTTGACCGCGCGGGACAGGGCCTTCTCGATGTGCCGGGGCGACACCGTCCCCCCGTCGACGACGGCGCGCAGTCGGTCGACCGTGCTCGCGCTCGCGATCTCCCCACCGAGATGTCCGCCCATTCCGTCTGCGACCACGAACAACGGGTACTCCGCGAGGACCGCGTCCTGATTGACCTCACGGCGCTTCCCGGTGTCGGTGCCCGCAGCCCACGCCAGCTCGAGCGTCGCCCCCGTGAGTGGAACGGTACGCGTATGCGTGGTCACCTCGGGCACGAGAGATCCTCCGGTTGGCCGACAGCTTCGCCGGCGAGAGCGCGCGGCCCTGCCATCCTAATGGACGCCCGCGCACGGACTCGGGCAGCGCCGCGCCCAGCCGCGGCAGACGGCCGGGTCATCCGGCCGCCGGGTCGGCGGGAAGACTCAGGATGCCGTCGATCTCGGCGATCTCCTCCGCGGTGGGCGTCCACGCGGTCGCCGCCTCGGCGTTCGCGCGCACCTGCTCCGGGCTCGTGGCTCCCGCGATGACACTCGACACCAGCGGATTGGCGAGGAACCACGCGAACGTCGCCTGGAGCATGGTGATGCCGCGCTCGTCGCAGAACGCCTGGTACCGCTCGAGGGCATCCCACGGCGCGTCCCGCCACAGGTGAGGGCGCTGGCGCATGATGCGGCTTCCCTCGGGCCCTCCCTCCCGTGAGAACTTTCCCGTCAGCAGGCCGTTGTGGAGTGGGAAGAACGGCAGAAGACCCAGGCCGAACCGTCCCACCGCCGGCAGCACCTCCCGCTCTGCCGCACGAGCGAGCAGGCTGTACTGGTTCTGCGACGAGATGAACCTCACGCCGCGTGCCGCGAACTCGGCCTCGGCGATCTGCCACCCGGCGAAGTTGGAGTGGCCCACGTACCGGACCTTGCCCTCGCGGACGAGATCAGCGAGCGCGGCGAGCGTCTCTTCGATGGGGGTCGAGGGATCGGGCGTGTGCAGCTGGTAGAGGTCGATCCAGTCGGTCCGCAGTCGGCGGAGCGAGCCCTCCACCGATCGACGGATCGACGTCCGTGACGCCTTCGCTCCCCCGAGCACGCCGGGCGCGAGATCGGCGTGGCCGAACTTCGTCGCGAGCACGACCTCGTCACGACGCCCCAGGAGCGCCTCGCCCATCAGCGTCTCCGACAGCCCGTACTCCCGGCCGTACACGTCGGCCGTGTCGAGGAAAGTGACGCCCGCATCGAGTGCGGCGTCCAGAACCGCACGGGTCCCCTCGAGCCTCTCGGTGGGGGTTCCCGACCGGCCGAAGTTGTTGCATCCGAGCCCGACCGCGGAGACCCGGAGTCCGGAGCGTCCAACGGGTCGTTGAGGAAGAAGGGAAGTCGTCATCCCTCCACGCTAACCCCG
>NZ_JARHXC010000104.1:0-26967 GCF_029222405.1 Microbacterium sp. Kw_RZR3
CGACAGCGCGCCGACGGCACCGGTGAGGCAGGATGCCATGTCTGCCCCGGTCGACGCGATGACCCGGGCCGTGAACGTCGAGGCGTTGAAGCCGTGGTCCATCGCCGCGATGAGGTACGCCGACAGCGCGCGCACGTGCGCGGCGTCGGGCGCGACGCCGGTGACCCGTTCGAGGTAGTCGGCGACCACGCCTCCCCCGCTCGCCGAGCCTCCGCCCGCGAGAGCGACCGGTGCCATCGCCGCGTAGGCGATCGCCTCGCCGAGCCGGTCCTTCTCGCCGAGGTCGTAGAGGGCGGCCGAGCGACGGACGGATGCCGCGAGCGTCCAGACCGCGCGCAGGCGCGCGAGAGGCTGGTCGGTGTGGTTCGCCACCGCGGCGAGGAGTTCCGGCATCCGGGGATCCGTGCGGGAGGCGGCGATTCGTTCGGCGAAGGCGACGGATGCGGCGGCATCGGGGAGATCGCCCACGACGAGCAGATGCCAGACGTCTTCGAACGATCGCTCGCGGGCGAGCTCGACGGCCGAGTGACCGCGGTACTGGTAGTACCCGGCTTCGCCGTTGACGTCACTGATGGCGGTCTCGGCGGCGACGACGCCGTTGAGTCCGCGGGGCACATCGATCAGGTCGCTCATGCGCTCAGTGTGCGAACATGACGCGGACAGCGTCAACGTTGATCGGATCAATATGGCATCCCTCCTTCCCCGGCTCACGGCCGCCCAGGTGGCCGCCCGCCTCGGCGTCAAGCCGCAGACCGTCTACGCGTACGTGTCACGGGGTCTGCTCCGCCGCGAGCGCGACGCGCACGGGTCGACATTCGACGCGCTCGAGGTCGAAGCGTTCGCCGGGGCGCGCCGTCGCACCGCGCCCGCGGTCGACCACCCGACCACCGGGATGCCGCTCGCCGTCGTGCACACCGACATCGCCGACATCGAGGACGGCGAGCTGCTGTACCGCGGACGCCGGGCCCGCGATCTCACCGACCGTCCGTTCGCCGAGATCGTGGAGTGGCTGTGGGACGCCGAGCGGGTGGACGCCCCCGATCCCGCGATCGGCAGCGCGCGCGAGATGGTCGCGGCCCTTCCCCCTCACGCGGGCGCCATGGACCGTCTTCGCGCGGCCCTCACCGGCTTCGCCGCCGACGATCCCCTGCGCCACGATGCCTCGGCGGCCACGCTGCACCGTATCGGCTGGACGCTTCTGACAGGTCTGCCGGTCGCCCTCGGCGGCGACCCGCACGGCGATATCGCGCGGTCGCTCGTGAGCGCGTGGCGTCCGGGGGCCGACGAGGCGACCGTCGCCGCCGTGAATGCGGCGCTGATCCTCCTGATCGACCACGACCTCGCCGTGTCCACCTTCGCCGCGCGCGTCGCCGCGTCGGCGCGTGCCGACGGGTACGCCGCGGTGAGCGCGGCGCTCGGCGCCGCGGACTCGCCGCTGCACATCTCAGCGTCAGCACGGACCGCGCGCCTCTTCGCGCGCGTGCGGCGGGGCCTCGAACCCGAGCGGGCGCTGACCGAGGCGCTGCAGGACGGCAACGGCATCCCGGGCTTCGGCCACCCCCTCTATCCCGAGATCGACGATCGGGCCGACGCCCTGTTCTCGTTCGTCGAGCGCCTTCCCGACGGAGAGGCGACGATGGATGCCGTGCGCCGCCTCAGCGACGTCGTCACCGACCGCACACGCTCGCGGCCGAACGTGGATCTGGCGCTGGCGGCGTTGGCATCCGGAGCCCGCCTTCCCGACGACGCGGCGAGCACGATCTTCGTCGTGGGGCGCCTCGCGGGCTGGATCGCGCACATCCGGGCCGAGTACGGCGAGCAGGCGATGCGGTTGCGCCCGCGGGGCGAGTACGTAGGGCGTTGAGGCGCGCCGGTTCGGACGAATTCACTCGATCGGAGAGGTGAAAGTCGCCCCTCCCCGCCTCGACCTCGCCATCTGCCTGGCTAGGTTGCCAGCATGATGTACAACGTCCTCGAAGCGCGGAACAGTCTGTCGAAGCTGATCGCCGACGTCGAATCAGGGATCGAGGTGACGATCGCTCGCCGCGGGGTTCCGGTCGCGCGACTCGTGCCGGTCGATGCCGCGCCGCAGCGTCCGCGAAACGCCTTCGCGACATGGCTTCAGGAGCACCCGCTCACGCCCGAGCGGGCTCGTCCTGCCGACGAGATCGAGGCGATCATCGCCGAGAACCGGGCCGCGGGGTCGTGATCTACGTCGACAGCTGTCTGGTCATCTACGCCGTGGAGCGCGACGACCACATCGGTGATCGGGCGCGCAGCGCGCTCGCCACCGCGGAGGTGACGGTCGCGACGAGTCCTCTTGCGGTGCTCGAGTCTCTCGTCAAGCCGATGAGGGACGGCGACGCCGAAGCGCAACTGCGCATGTGGAGCGCTTTCGATGCCTTCGAGTTGTTACTCGCGGAGCCGGACGCCTACCTCGATGCGGCGTTGCTTCGCGCCCGTCACCCCGGTCTCTCGACGGCGGATGCCCTCCATCTCGGGATCGCTCGGCAGTCGGGCTGCACGGCGTTCTGGACGAACGACGCGCGGCTGCAGGCGGCATCCGGTGGCCTGGCGGTCGACGTGATCGGCCGAGGCTAGCGGCTCACCGGTTCTCCCAGCCGCGCGCCATCTCGACCACAGCGGCCACAGCAGCCTCGGTATCGGCGGGCGACCCACCGGCGCGACCGGCGACGAGCCCCGCGACGAACGCACTCAGCGGAGCAGCCGGGCGAGCCACGCCGTTCGCGACCTCGCGCGCGAGGTCGAGGACCAGCGAGATGGGGATGTCGCCCTCGCTCAGGCCGAAGCGCTCCGCGAGAGCGGCGCTCCAGTCGTTCAGCGCCTCGGGCGGCAGGGTACGGGATTCGGTCATGGCTCCTCCTCGGGCTGCTCGAAGATCGTCCCACGTGTCGATGTCGCGCGTCAGGGCGGGGTCGACGGCGACCGGCTCGATGCGGAGCCCGCCGAGCAGCGCGCGCATCGAAGCATCCCGTCCTCGATCGGGGAGAACGGATGCCGCCGCCCGCAGCGCCGCGGTCCGGTAGCGGCCGATGAGCCACTGGCGCCGACCGTCGTCGAGACACGCCCCGTCGACGCCCGCCGGGAGCGGGTCGGGCAGCGCGGCGACGGCCGGGATCGCGGTCGGCAGGTCGCAGGCGAGCACGAACACGTCAGCGGCGTCGACGAGCGGGAGAGCAGCCACGATCGCGGCGACCGGTCCGCCGAAGGGCGGGTCTTCGCGCGTCCACGTGACGGCGAGATCATCGTCGAGTCTTGGGCCGACGACCACGACGGTGCTCGCGCCGCCCGCGTGGACCGCGTCGTATCCCGCGCGCAGCAGCGTCCGGCCGTCGACCTCGAAGAGCGGCTTGGCGGCGCCGTCCACGCGCGATGCGCGGCCCCCGGCCAGCAGGATCGCGTCGACGCTCACCACCGGGTCCGCCCGCGCAGGGTCCGTCTCCGCAGGGCCCGTCACCGCAGGGGCCGTCACCGCAGGGGCCGTCACCGCAGGGTCCGTCACCGCAGGGTCCGTCACCGCAGGGCCCGTCACCGCAGGGCCCGTCGCCCCAGGGGCCGTCACCTCAGGGCCCGTCACCCCAGGGCCCGTCACCACCGGGTCACCGTCACCACGTCGCCGGCCACGAGGTCGCGGTCGCTCGGCGGGATGATCGCGAGACCCTCGGCCTCGCCGAGGCCGCGGGTTCCGTGCGCCGTCGGCAGAGCCGTCCACCGGGCGGGGTCGGAGCGGTCGAGGCGCACCGGCACGTACTGCACGCGCTCCGGTCGGGCGCGACGATCCGCGGCGAGCGCGACGCGCAGCGTCTCGCGGCCGAGGTCGGCATCACCCTCGAGGGCGCGCAGCGCCGGTCGCACGAACAGCTCGAACGACACCGCGGCGCTCACGGGGTTCCCGGGCAGACCGAACAACAGGGTGCCCGAGGGCGTGCTCCCGAAGCCCTGGGGTTTCCCCGGCTGCATCCGCACGCGGTCGAAGCGCATCAGGTCGCCGAGCGTGTTCTTCACGACCTCGTAAGCGCCCGCGCTGACCCCGCCGGAGAAGACGACGACGTCGGCGCCCGCAGCTTCGGCGGCGGCGATGGCCTCACGCGGCCCGTCGCCCTCGTCGTCGACGCTCGTGCGCAGCACGATTTCGGCCCCGGCCTCTTCCGCGAGACCGGCGAGGAGCACGCTGTTCGACTCCGGGATCTGCCCGCGGCGCAGCGGTTCACCGGCGGGCCGCAGCTCGGAGCCGGTCGAGACCACGGCCACGCGCGGCGCGCGCGACACCGAGACCGTCCCGACACCCGCTGCGGCGATCGCGCCGAGCCGAGCGGCGGTCAGTCGCACACCCTCCGCGACGACAAGGTCGCCCTCTCGGACATCCGAGCCGCGGCGGCGGATATGCGCTCCGGGGCCGCGCGGAGCGGCGAGGACCGTGACGTCCCCGAGTCCGCCGGCGAGCCCGCGTTCGGTGTCTTCGAACGGGACGACCGCGGTGGCGTCGGTCGGCACGGGCGCGCCCGTCATGATGCGCGCGGCTTCGCCGGCATCCATCCTCGGATCGTCCTGCGTGCCCGCCGGGAGGTCGGCGATCACCCGCAGCGTGGCCGGGCCGGTGATCTCGCGCACCGCGAAGCCGTCCATCGCGGAGCTGTCGAATCCGGGGACGTCGACCCCGGCGAGAACAGGATGCCGCAGCACCCGGCCGCGCGCATCCGCCACACCACGCGGCTCGGGCTCGAGGGGTCGCACGGCCGAGAGGATCGCCGCGAGGTGTTCGGTGACGTCGATCACGCGATCGATCCGAGGCGAGCGAGGGGCATGGACTCAGCGTAGGCGCGGGTCAGAGGTCGAAGCGATGCGGGATCACGCCGTCGCCGTCGCGATAGGGCGCGAACCCCATCGCCATGTAATAGGCGAGCCCGGGAGCATTGTCAGCCCCGATCGTGGCGTCGATGTGGCGTAGGCCCGCGGCTTCGGCGGCGGCCAGCGATCGCGCGAACAGGCTGCGTCCGATGCCGCTGCGGCCGACCTCGGGATGGATGTGCGTTCCGATGATGCCCCAGCCCGTCTCGACCCCGTAGGGGTTGCCCGGCCACGCCCGCTTGAGCGATTGAAAGCCCACCACGACGCCGTCGCGGTCGGCGACGGTGCACGAGATCGTGTGCTCGGCGTCGAAGTAGCGCTCCTCGACGAGGGCGGCGTCGACCGGCGACGGCCGGAGGCCCGCGCGATGGATCGCATTCTGCACCTCGACCATCGCGTCGATGTCGGCGGGTCGCGCTTCGCGAAACTCGATCATGCCGCCATCCTCGCAGCCCGCTCCGACATCGGCGGCGCCCGCGGGGGCCTCTGGTGCGTGCGGAATCTGGGCCGCGCCGCGAACCGTGGCTCCCACCGCCTATCCCCACCACGATGCCGAGCGGAGGGAATCTGGCGAGCGGAGGACCCGGGACCGATCCCACGTCCTCCCTCCCCCAGATCTCCTCCCCTCACCACCGCCGGCGGCACGGCGCCCACCCACCGCCGACCCAGCCCGGGTGCTCAGCGGAGGAAATGGGGCGAGCGGAGGACCCGGGACCGATCCCACGTCCTCCCTCCGCCAGATCTCCTCCCCCCGCCACCGCCGAACCCGCGACGCGCCCCCGCCCCGCGCCGACCCCGACCCCGCGCCGACCCCGGCCCCGCGCCGCACTTGCACCCACAACGCCGCAATCCCCGCCCCGCAACCCCGGCGCACCTCACCGCCGCACGGCTACCGTGGCCCCATGGACGACCTGACCTATGCCGAGGTCGGCGCGACCGCCGGAGAGATGCCGCCCGGATACCACCACGTCCGCGCCCGCCGCGTCATCGGTCGCGGCCCCGAGGTGTTGGCTCGAGCCGCCGACGCCCTCCTCGCGGGCGAAGCCCAGCGCCGGGCCGGGGCGCGGGTCGAGATGCCGCACACGCCGCTGCGCGAGGGCGACCGTGTGACGATGCGCCTGGGGCTCGGCATCCTGAGCTTCCGGATCCCGTGCCTCATCGTGTGGGCCGAGCGCACCGCGACGACCGCGGGCTTCGCGTACGGCACGCTGCCCGGGCACCCCGAACGCGGAGAGGAACGCTTCACGCTCGCACTGCTGCCCTCGGGCGACGTGGTGTTCGAGATCGCCGCGTTCTCGAAGCCGGGTCGCTGGTTCACCCGGGTCGCCGCCCCGCTCGGTCGAGCCGTGCAGGCGTGGATGACGCAGCGGTACCTCGGCGCGCTCGACGAGCGCTGACGCGGGCGAAACTCCTGAGATTGGGGCCCGCCCGGCCGCGGTTCCCGCACCGGAGGGCGCGGCATCCGACCTCGCCCGAAAAATCTCAGGAGTTTCGCCCGCGCGCAGAAGCGCTTATCCCACTCCCGGACCGCTTTGGCAACGCCCTGGACCTCTTCTCGGCACTTCTCGACCCTGGCGAAGCGCTTCTCGATGTCGTGGGCGCAGGCGAGAGGAGACACCCATGAACGACGACGCCACGGCCCCCGACCGGGCGCACCGGTGACCCTCTCTACCGCCCCGACCACCGACGACTCGAAGAAGCCCCGCCGCCACAAGGTCAAGTACAACCGCCGCGAAGCGATCGCGGGGTACCTCTTCATCTCGCCGTGGATCCTCGGGTTCCTGATCTTCACGGCCGGGGCGATGATCTACAGCCTCGTCATCTCGTTCTCGAGCTACAACCTCGCCACCGGCGCCGCCCGACCGGTCGGGGCGACCAACTACGCGCAGTTGTTCGAGGACCCGCGGGTCGCCGTCTCCCTCGGCAACACGCTCTTCTATGCCGTCATGGCCGTCCCGCTCGAGATCGCCTTCGCGCTGTTCCTCGCTCTGCTGCTGAGCCGAGTCGGGCGGGGCGCCGGGATCTTCCGCACGCTCTACTACCTGCCCAAGATGACTCCGGCCGTGGCCACCGCCGCGGTGTTCTTCCTCCTCCTCAACGGCAACTCCGGTGCGATCAACCAGGCGCTCGGGGCCGTCGGCATCCAGGGTCCGCAGTGGCTGGTCGACCCGGCGTGGGTGAAGCCGAGCATCGTGATCATGGCGCTCTGGACGGTCAGCGGCACGATGGTGATCTTCCTCGCGGCGATCAAGAACGTGCCCGTCGATCTGTACGAGGTCGCGCAGATCGACGGCGCGGGTCCCATCCGCCGCTTCTTCTCGATCACGCTGCCGATGATCTCGGGGGCGATGTTCTTCAACGTCATCGTGCTGACGATCGCGGCGTTCCAGGTGTTCGACCAGGCCTACCTGCTGTTCTGGCGCGACCAGAGCAACGCCTCCCCCGAGGCATCCCTCTTCTACGCGATCTACCTCTTCCAGCAGGCGTTCCGGCAGTTCAACTTCGGCTTCGCGGCGGCGATGGCGTGGCTGCTGTTCGTCATCATCCTGCTGATCACGCTCGTGCAGGTGCGGCTCGGCAACCGCTTCGTCTACTACGAGGGGGACCGCTGATGGCCACCACCCTGCAGACGCCCGGGGTGGCGCAGGCGCGTCCCGAGCTGGTCGTCCCTCCGCGCAGGCGCTGGCGCCGCGCGCTCAGCCAACCGAAGACCCTTGGCGGCCGGGTGGTCCTCGCGGCGGTGCTGGTGCTGTTCGCGCTGCTGTTCCTCTACCCCTTCGCGTGGCTGCTCGCGGCCAGCCTCAAGCCGCGCGGGGAGGTGTTCGACAACGCCCTCATCCCGAAGACTTTCCTGCCGGGCAATTACGCCGAGGTCTGGAACCAGCTGCCGCTGCTCAACTGGATGTTCAACAGCGTCGCGATCGCGCTCCTCGCCGCGACCACTGTCGCGATCATGAGCTCGATCGTCGCCTTCGGGTTCGCGTACTTCCGCTTCCCCGGCCGCGGGTTCCTGTTCGGCCTCGTGCTCGCGACGATGATGCTGCCGGGCGCGGTCACGATGATCCCGATCTACCTCATCTGGAAAGAGACCGGACTGCTCGGCACGTGGGTACCGCTGTGGGGCATGAACCTGTTCGGTAGCGCCTTCTACATCTTCCTGCAGCGGCAATTCTTCCTCGGCGTTCCCCGCGAGCTGTTCGAGGCCGCGCGCCTCGACGGCTGCAGTGCCTGGGGACTGTTCTGGCGGATCGCGATGCCCCTGTCGATCCCCTCGTTCGTGATCGTGTTCCTCTTCGAGTTCCAGGCCAGCTGGAACAACCTGCAGGCGGCACTCATCTACCTCAACGCCGGCAGCGTCGAGGACTTCACCGCCCCGCTCGGCATCGCCTACGCGATGACGAAGTACAGCCCGAGCGCCGGCGGTCAGGGCGACTACCAGTACGTGATGGTCGCCTCGCTCCTCGTGACCCTCCCGATGCTCATCCTCTTCGCCTTCGGCCAGCGGTACTTCATCGAGGGCGTCGCCACCCAGGGCCGCAAAGGCTGACCATCCCCCCTGTCCGGAAAGGACCCCCTCATGCGAAAGCGTTCCCTCGCCGGTGTCGCCGCGTTCGCGGCATCCGCTCTTCTGCTCGCCTCGTGCAGCACCACGGTCAACGACCCGCCGGCCGATGTCGACTTCTCCTCCACACCGTCAGGCACCCTCGCCGCGTGGGGCTTCGAGAATGCCGACGACGTCGGTCAGTCGCGTCTCGATTACGCGGCCGAGAAGCTCGGTGATGTCGAGGTGACCCTGGATGCCACGGCCTTCGACGCCCAGAAGTTCACGACGCGCATCGCCGGCGGCAACGTCCCCGACGTCGTACAGATGGACCGCCGGTACGTCACGACGTATGCCGCTCAAGGACTCCTCATGCCGCTCGACGCATGTTTCGAGGCGAAGGGCGTCGTCCCCACCGACCGCTGGTACCAGAACGTCGTCGACGACGTCACGTATCAGGATGCCGTCTACGCGGTGTCGCAGTTCTACCAGCCGCCCGCGATCCTGCTGAACATGAACGTGCTGAACGAAGCGGCCGTGAGGCCCGAGGAATTCGACACCTCGAACATGGACGGCCTGCTCGCCGCCGTCGAGAAGATGTACCAGGGCTCGGGGAGCACACCGACGCGACTCGGCTTCGACCCGGTCGCGACCGGCCAGGGCGGCCTCTGGGTGCTGGGCATGGGCGGACAGCTCACGGATGCCGAGGGCAAGCCGACGCTGGACGATCCGGCGAACGCGGCCGGCATCGACGCCCTGAAGCGCATCACCGACGCTCAGGGCGGCTACGCCGCGGTGAAGAGCTTCACCGATGCGTTCGACACCTTCGGCGACGCGAACCAGTTCGTGACGAACAAGGTCGGCGCGCAGGTCGCGAACCAGTGGTACCCGAACGTCCTCAGCGCTTACCGCGACCAGATCTCGTTGCAGGCCGTTCCGTTCCGGGATGCCGACGGCCAACCGTTCTCGGTCGCGTCCGGCACCGCGTTCGTCATTCCCGCCGGGGCGAAGAACCCCGCCGCCGCCTGCCAGTGGATGACCGACCTCACCTCGACCGACGCCTGGATGGCGGCCGGGGCGGCCCGCGCGGAGACCATCGAAAGCAAGGGCGGACTCAACACGGGCCTGTTCACCGGCTCCCCCGAGGCCGACGAGATGATCCGCTCGCAGTACGTCACGCCGACCGGCGATGCCGGCTTCGACCAGGTCATCTCGACGTACTACGACGTGGTCGCCTCTGGCCGCTCGTTCGGATCCTCGCCCGCCGGGCAGGACATTCAGAACGAGCTGAACAACGCCATCACCGCCGCCCTCCTCGGCGACAAGACGACCGAGCAGGCCCTGGCCGACGCGCAGCAGGCCGCGCAGCGGGCGTACGACAACGCGACGGCGGGCTGACGCCGAGAGCACCCGTGCGAAACTCCTGACTTCCGCTCGGCGAGCGGCGGGACGAACCGGAAGTCTGCTCCCGAGAGGGATCGGGGCTCGCGATTCTCAGGAGTTTCGCACGGGTGCCCGCGAGCCTGCATCGAGGCGGTGGATGGCCGCGACCCGCCTCAGAACCTCAGGGTCGCGGCTTCTCGTCCTCCACGACCGACTGGACCTCGTCCGTCGCCGACGTCCTGTCGTCGCCCCGAACCTCGTCGGCGGCGATCGCGATGTCGATCGCGGCGTCTTCCAGGGCCTCGGCGACGAGGTCGCTCACATCGGCGCGGTCGGTCGCGGGCTCGACGGGGGCTCCCGCGGGCTTCGCAGAGGCGGCGGACGGGGCAGCGGCGGCGCGCGCGTCCACGACGGCGTGATCAGGCTCGACACCCTCTGCCCGCGCGTCGTCGACCGCCACCCGCTCCCGGGCGGCCTTCACCGTTTCGTCCACGGCAGCGGCGGCACCGGCCGCGACATCCTTGGTCTTGGCCACCGCGGCGTCGACGGTCTCGGCGGCGCTGGCAGCGATGTCCTTGGACGCGGCCACCGCGCTGTCGGTCGCCGCCGAGGCGCGGGCTCTCGCGTCGTCGACCACCTCGGAGGCCCGGGTCACGGCGGCATCCGTCCGCTCCCGCACGGTGGCGGCCGTCTCCCGCGCGCGGGCGGCGACGGCATCCGCCTTCTCCTCCGCCTCGACGACGACGTCACGGTCGAACGGGCCGAAGACACCGGTCACGATGACATCGACGTCGACCCGACCGCGCCCGAGCGGCTCGAGAGCCGTCCGCACGGCCGAGCGCACCGCACCCGAGACCTCGCGCAGCTTGTGGGGGTAGTCCACGACGAGCGAGATGGTCGCCGTGACCGAGTCAGCGCGGTCGGTGTCGATCTTGACTCCGGGAACCGTGCTCGCGAGGCCGACGCGTTCGCGCACGGCATCCGAGGCTCTTCCGATCAGGCTGCCGAGGGCATGCACGCCGTCGACGGCCCCGGCGGCCGTGGACGCGAGCTCGGCCGCCGCGTCGAGGGTGGGTGTGTCGATGCTGGTCATGACGTCTCCTCGTGGGATCAGTGCACGCGGGTGCTGTCGCGCGCGAGCTTGGCGCGCAGACCCGAGTGGATGGAGATGTAGGCGCGCAGGTTCTGCCCGGTGAGGGCGGCGAGGTTGGTCACGAGCGTGTCGATGTGCTCGGCCACCTGACGCGGCGACGTGTTCTGTCGCGGAGTGACCGCGACGTGCAGCACCGACTCGCGCTGGATCTCGCCGGCGCTGATGCGTGAGGAGAGGATCTCGTCACGCTCGGCGAGTGCGTTCTTGAGCGCCTCGGCGGCGAACCCGTCGGTGACGGTGATGCGTCCCTCGGCACTGTCGCTCCCCGTCGACTGCAGGGGGGCCTGACGACGGCCGCGGACGGCGGCGGAGGCGATGACGATGAGCACGAGCGCCAGCACGACGAAGGCGGCGACGGCTCCCCACCCGGCGGACTCGCGACCGAGCGATTCGAGCCAGCCCTGGAACCCGCCCATGACGGTTGTCCAGGTGTCGGCACCGCCGGGGAGCAGCGCCACGGCGAGCGCGAGGGCACCGGCCGCCAGCAGGACGACTCCGACGAGGAAGAGGACGAAGCGGTTGAGACCGCGGCGCGTGGCGTTCATCAGGACTCCTTGGTGTCGGGGCGCTGCACGCGCACGTGGGTGCGCACGGCGGGCGAGAGCTTGTAGGTCGCGATCTCGTCTTCGACGATCCGGCGCATCTGCGCCTCATCGACAGGGATGCCGACGGGCGGGCGCACGGTGACGTCGACGGTGCGGTGGGCGACGCCCACGACGATGTCGTCACGAGCGATACCGGATTCGTTGCTGAGGTGCTGCGCGAGAGCGGAGGCCACGACGCCGTTGTCGACGACGACGGCCCGCTCTCCCCATGCCATCTCGTGACGCGACAGGCGTCCGGGCTTGAGGGCGAGCACGAGCACGAAGAGCCCGACGAGGGCGAGAACGATGCCGCCGACGATGAAGGCGACCGGCAGGAGGGCGGTCGGTGCCGCGACGACCGCGTTCAGAGCAGCGCCGGGGCTGACGAGCAGCGGCGGCTGCCCGAGGAGGGCGAGGACGATCTCGACCGCGGCGTACGCCAGCGCGAGCAGCGCGAGGACGACCACGACGAGCATTGCCACAGTGCGCGGGGAGTGCGTCTCGCGACGCACGACGGTGCGGAGCACGGTATCGGTCATCACAGCACTCGCTTTCGCTGGGGGACGCTGGCGCCCGAGATGGTCAGGTCGACCCGCGAGACGTCGCGTCCGAAGAGGTGTGTCAGACGAGACCGCAGGGCGGTCTGCGCGGTGCGCGCCGCCTCGAGGACGGGCGTGGCCGCGCCGACCGCGGCGGTGTCGTCGAGGCGCGGCACGGGGAACGGCGTGGTGACGCGCACCACGGCGGTGTCGCGGGCCGAGACGATCTCGACGCGGACGTTCGTGGCATCCACCCCGATGATCTCGGCTGCGGCGCGCTCCGCCGTCTTCTGCAGGACACGGTCGGCGACGCTCACGCGGCCCGCGGGGAGGCCGGGGCCGGCAACCGTGGTGCGGCTGCCGACCCCGGGGGAAGCGGTGACGGTGGTCACGATGTGCTCCGACCCTTGAAGGCGTTGACGATGTTGCCGAAATCGATCTCGCCGGCGGTGATGCGCGCGACGACGATTCCGATGGCCATGAACAGGGCGACGAGGATGAATCCCCAGAAGCCGAAGATCAGGGCGCTGAGAGCGAGGACGAGCCCGACGAGCGCGCCCTTCGTGGTGGCGCTCACTGGACGCGCTTTTCGTTGCTGTCGTCGTCGTTGTTGTCGTCGCCGGGGATGTGGACGTCGTTCACGTCGACGTTGACCTCGACGACCTCGAGACCGACGAGACGGTTGATGGCACCGGCCACGCGACCACGGACCTGGTCGGCGACCTCCTGGATCGGGGCGCCGTACTCGACGACGATCGTGATGTCGGCGGCGGCCTGCGTCTCGCCGACCTCGACCTTGACGCCCTGCGTCAGGTCGGTGGCGTTGATCGCGTCGCGGATGGCGCCGAGGGCACGTGCTCCGCCGCCACCCAGGGCGTACACGCCGGCGACCTCACGCGCGGCGATGCCGGCGACCTTGGCGACGACGCCGTCGGCGATCGTCGTCTTGCCCTCGGTGAGGGTATCCGAGCCGCGGGCGTTGAGGGGGCGGTTGACGCGCGACGCCGCCTGGGGGACGTTCTGCGCGGCGGGGGTGGTGGGGGCCTCGGTAGCCATGTCGGTGCCTTTCACGTGTGATGCCCGGCGGGGCCGGGGTAAGCGATTTGGCCTACGTGGATAAGACGTACCGGGTGCGGGAAACGTCACGCGGGGATTGAAAAAAGTTCGGGATTCTGTATTCGCATGAATGCGAAAGCCTGAAATCCTCGTCATCTCGCCGGTGTGCGCGCTCCCACGCGCCGCGCTTCGGCGCGGTTGGATGACCCGTGTGCGACGCCCTCTCTCGCCTGCCCGAGCCGTTCACACGCGCCCCACCGATCATGCAGATGGACCGCATCGCCACTCCCGCGCCGCGCTTCGGCCCGGTTGCATGACCCGTATGCGACGCCCTCTCTCACCTGCCCGAGACGTTCACACGCGCCCCACCGATCATGCAGATGGACCGCATCGACGCTCCGGCGACCCGTGCGATGAGACCCCGGGCGTACGCTCGACGCATGTCCCCCTCTCCCGCGCGGCAGCCCTGACGTGGGTCGCCTGACCGCCTCGCGTCGCGTGACGCGCATCACCCTCGACGGGGTGAATCGACAGAGACCGGATGCCATCGCCGTCGAGGAACCACTCGAGATCCGCGTCGCGGGCTCACCGCTCGCCGTGACCATGCGCACCCCCGGACACGACATCGAACTGGCGGCCGGCTTCCTGGTGTCGGAGGGGGTGATCAGCCGCGGCGACCAGTTCGCCCGCGCGATCCACTGCGGCGGACCCGGCACGGGCGGCGCGGACGGCAACACCTACAACGTGCTCGACCTCACCCTCGCCCCCGGGGTCGCGCTCCCCTCGCCCGATATCGCCCGCTCGTTCTATACGACGAGCTCGTGCGGTGTGTGCGGAACGGCGTCGATCGAGGCGGTGGAGAAGGTGTCGACGTACGACGTCTCGACCGACGAGGTGCGCGTGGAGGCACGGGATGTCGCGGCCTTCCCCGACCGCCTCCGCGCGGGGCAGAAGGTGTTCGACAAGACCGGCGGGCTGCACGGCGCTGCTCTTTTCGACATCGAGACGGGCGAGATGCTCGTCGTCCGCGAAGACGTCGGTCGGCACAACGCGGTCGACAAGGTCGTCGGGTGGGCGCTGCTCAACGACCGACTCCCCCTGCGGGGCACCGTGCTGCAGGTGTCGGGGCGCGTGAGCTTCGAGCTCGTACAGAAGGCCGTGATGGCCGGCATCCCGATGCTGTCGGCGGTGTCGGCGCCGTCGTCGCTCGCGATCGAGCTGGCCGAGCGCGCGGGGCTCACCCTCGCCGCCTTCGTGCGCGGGGGCAGCATGAACCTGTACTCCCGCGCCGACCGGATCGCGGTTCCCTCCACCGACGCGCCCACAACCCCCTCTGCCGCAGAGCCGTCGAGCGTACGCTGACGAAGAGCGCGGGACGGGTGGATGCCACCGGCCCGGCACCGAAATCCACGGAGGGTGAGCATGGGTGAATCGTTCGGCCTGATGACCGAGAAGCCCCGCCAGGGCGGCCTCGGACCGGCCGTGACGGGCGACTGGTCGAGCACCGGCGAGTACGAGCACCCCGCCGCCGGGTGGGGCGCCGCGCTCACCGTCGGCAAGGTGCTGCTCGAGCAGCGCCAGCCGATCGCGGGCACCAGGGCGATGTTCACGATGAACCACCCGAAGAGCGGCTTCGACTGCCCCGGGTGCGCGTGGCCCGACGACAAGGGTGTCGCGCTCGACATCTGCGAGAACGGCATCAAGCACGTCACCTGGGAGATGACGCACAAGCGCGTCGGCAAGGAGTTCTTCGCCGAGCACTCGGTGACAGAGCTGTCGCAGTGGACCGATTTCGCTCTCGAAGACGCCGGTCGCCTCGTCGGTCCGATGGTCTACGACGCCGCCAGCGACCACTACGTGCCGATCTCGTGGAACGACGCCTTCCGCCTCATCGCCGAGCAGATCACCGCTCTCGACTCCCCCGACCAGGCGGCGTTCTACACCTCGGGGCGACTCAGCAACGAAGCGTCGTTCCTCTACCAGCTGTTCGCGCGCGAGCTCGGCACGAACAACCTCCCCGACTGCTCGAACATGTGCCACGAGGGCTCGGGGCGCGGGCTCACGGCATCCCTCGCCACCCCCAAGGGCACCGCCGACCTCGAAGACTGGGAGACCTGCGACGCCCTCTTCGTGCTCGGTGTGAACGCGGCTTCCAACGCTCCGCGCATGCTCACGAGCCTTGCCGAGGCGATCGACCGCGGCGCACAGGTGGTGCACGTCAACACGCTGCGCGAGGTCGCCGGCACGCGCACGATCGTGCCGCACGAGATCGTCGACATGGCGACGTTCCACAGCACGCCGACCAGCACGATGAACCTGCAGGTTCGCCCGGGCGGCGACCTCGCTCTCGTGCGCGGCATGGCGAAGGTCGTGTTCGAGGCGTCCGAGACCGACCCGAGCGCCCTCGACCAGGCCTTCCTCGATCAGTACACGACCGGGCTCGATGAGTACCGCGCTCTGGTCGAAGCGACCCCGTGGGACCAGCTCGTCGAACAGGCGGGGCTCACCGAAGCCGAGATCCGCGGGGCGGCCGACGTCTATCTCAGCGCCGACCGGACGGTCATCAGCTGGTGCCTGGGTGTGAGCCAGCACCAGCACGGCGTCGACACCGTGCGCGAGATCGTCAACCTGCTTCTGCTGCGCGGCAACGTGGGACGAAAGGGCACCGGACCCTCGCCGGTGCGCGGCCACAGCAACGTGCAGGGCAACCGCACGTGCGGCATCAACCACAAGCCCACCGAGCAGTGGCTCGCGAAGCTCGACGAGGTGTGCGGCATCACCTCGCCGCGAGAGCCCGGCCTCGACACCGTGCACACGGTGGCTGCGCTGCACCGGGGCGATCTGAAGGTGTTCGTCGGCATGGGCGGCAACTTCGTCCGGGCTGCTCCCGACACGAAGCTCACCGCCGAGGGCATGGGCCGCTGCGAGCTGACCGTCCACGTGAGCACCAAGCTCAACCGCAGCCACCTCACCCACGGCAAGCAGGCCCTCATCCTCCCGTGCCTCGGCCGCACCGAGCGTGACGTGCAAGAGGCAGGCCCCCAGTCGATCTCGACCGAGGATGCCATGAGCTCCGTCATGCTCTCGCTCGGCTCCCGCAAGCCCGCGTCTCCGCACCTGCTGAGCGAGCCCGAGATCATCGCGCGCATCGCTCGCGCCACCATGCCCCACTCGGCGACGCCGTGGGAGTGGTACGTGGGCGACTACGACCGTATCCGCGACACCATGGCGAAGGTGCTGCCCGGGTTCGAGGGCTTCAACGAGCTCGTGCGCCAGCAGTACGGCTTCCGCATCCCGCAGCCGGCCCGCGAGCGCGACTTCCGGACGCCGTCGGGCAAGGCGGAGTTCTCGGATGCCGAGCTGCCGAACGTCATCCCCGAAGAGGCCGACGTGCTGGTGCTGCAGACCATGCGCTCCCACGACCAGTGGAACACCACGATCTACTCGGCCGACGACCGGTACCGGGGCGTCCGCAACATCCGCGAGCTGGTGTTCATGCACCGCCGAGACATGAAGGACCGCGGCATCGCCGAGGGCGACCTCGTCGACATCGTCGCGACCTCGCGCGACGGCTCGGTGCGCAGCGTCACGGGCTTCCGCGCGCTCGAGTACGACACCCCGCGCGGCAGCGCCGCCGGGTACTTCCCCGAGCTCAACGTGCTGCTCGGCCCCGACGACTACAGCCGCCAGAGCGACCAGCCGCTGATGAAAGACATCCGGGTCCGCATCGCGAAGACCGCGAGTTGAGGGTCTGAGCTCATCCGGCCGTCATCCCCGCTGTCGACAACAGCAAGGGGCGGACGGAGACATCGTCGATGCGGGCCGCGTCAACACCCCGCAGTCTCACCCCGCAGTTCAAGGCGAGAGGGTGAAGGTCGTGGCATCACAGGGTGGACCACAGCCAGCAACGACTACACGAACGTTCTCCATCGCCAGAATGGCGACCATGATCGAACCGACGGGCACCCCATCCGGCCTGCTGACAACCCCGATCGGCATCGCGCGAGACATTCTCCGGCACTGGCTCGACGGCAAGGAACGCAAACTCCGCATCCGCAAGCTGGAACTCGAGATCGAGCGCCTCACTGCTTCACATGGGTCGCCGGATCCGAACGCGGTGATCGACGCGGTCACCCGATTGGTGGAAGGCATAGCGGGTCTGAGGATCTCCCCGTCCCTTCAAGGCCCCATCATCATCCGAGACGGCACGCCGATTGAAATTCCCGACATGCCTCCGATCGCACCGCCTCCCGGACCCGCCCTGTCCGCGACCGGGTCGCCCGCGAACGGTGGCCACGACGAAGTGACGTGGATGGCACGCGCCATTTCTTCATCACCTTCGAAGAACTCTCTCGAGTTGCTGGCGGAACGCGTACGGAAGCGCCGAGAGGCGGATGCGCGATGACGTCCCCGGTGCCACACCGCCTGCGTGAGCGGATCGAGCTGCATCTTTTCCGCAACCTCGCCGCCGCCGCGCTGCGACACATCCCACTCATCCTCTGCATCGAGGGCGAGCCGGGAAGCGGCAAGACCTTCGCGGTCGACGCGGTCGCCGGCGACTCTGGGGTGAAAGTCTTCTCGATCGCGGGGGACCAACTTGAGAGCCCGAATGCCGGGTACCCCGCTCAACTCATTCGGGACACGTACCGAGAGGCGGGCGAAGCGCTCAGGGGCGGAGCACTCGGTGCCGCCCTGGTCATCCACGACATCGACACCGCGCTCGGGAGCTGGGGCGCCAACGTCCAGTACACGATGAACCGACAGATGGTCAACAACGCCCTCATGAACCTGTCGGACTCTCCGACCATCGTGGAGGGTTTTGACACCCGCCGGGTCCCCATCATCCTCACCGGCAACGACTTCTCGCTTCTCCACGCGCCCGTCATGCGCACGGGTCGCTCCGACCTCTTCCGCTGGGAACCGACTGTCGCGGAGAGAACGTTCGTCGTGGCGGACATCCTCCCGGCAGGGCTCGAAGGCCTCGCCGAGGTGCTCGTCACGAACCACCCCACGCAGCCCGTTTCCTTCTTCGCGGATGCCGTCGCCTTCGCGCAGAACACGTCGTTGTCGGATGCGATAGCAAAGCGCTCCCTCACGGAACTCCTCGCGCTCATCCGAGATGGACACGATCCGATCGTTCCACCGCCGACGGTCGAATCGATTCTTCGCAGCGCCGAGGTGCTCGCTTCGAGTCGACGAGACAGCAAGGAGGCCCTGTGATGACCGGCTCCCACTCGCGATCCTCCTCGAACTCGTCATCCCACGCTCGACTGTCGCTCTTGGTGCACCAGGTTCGAGTCGCTTTGCGCCGAGCGATATCAGCGAGCCCACGATCACTCGACCACGCGACGAAACTGGTCACGCGTCGCTGGGTCTCGCACTTCCTCCTTCGCGGGATGGATGCGGAGTCCAAGTGCTGGATCCAAGTGACGCTGCGTATCGATTGGGCAGCTCACGCGTTGGCGATCGAACGCGGAGCCACGACTGTGACCATAGGTTCGTCGTGGATCGATTCCACGGCACCGGAGGTCACCGAAGCCATCGATCTCTTCTGCTCTGAGGTCTCCGAGCACGGGTTGACCCCGCTTCTCGCCTGGCAATGGAGCGACAATGTCGATGTGAAAGCTGCTCGTGCGGAATTGGGTTCGTCCCCCACTCCGCCGATCGAGTGGGCGGGCGAGGTGATCTCTCTCACCCAAACCGTGCGCGAGATCCCCGAGTTCCAGGTCCGCATCGAACAGGTCGCCAGTTCGGATGACGAGGAAGACGACTGAAGCTCCTCGTTCGCCCACCCAGTGAGCGGCACAGTCAATCCTTCGGCGATCGCGCTGCTCGGGTATCAGAACGACGACAACGCGCGGGTCATGAACGATGCCCAGATGACGATGAACACGACATTTGCCGCTGTTCCGAGCGCCCCGATGATCATGGCCCACCGCGCGAACCCGACGCCCGCTTCGACGTTGTCCGGCCGCGCGAGCTGATTCCGCGCGACGATGCCGATCACGAGACCGGCGATCGGCACGATGAACGCCGCGATGAAGCCGATCACCGCGAGAGTGCTCGTCCGCACCGGCGCCACGGGAGAGGTCATGGCGCGATGGTAGCGGCACCCGCCCAGGCCGTGCGCGCCGGATCCGGATCACGAACGCAGATCCGGATCGAACTCACGATTCCGTCCGGATCTGGCGTGTGTCTCCGGATCCAGCGCATCTCGGGAACCGGCACCGCGCGCGTTCCGCCCGGATCGCCCCCGCGGGCCCCTCGGCCCCAGACGCCCGCCATCCCCCACGTGGCCCCGCTCAGTCGCTCTCGGGCCGCGCCCAGCTCGGCGCCCGTTCCGGCCGCGGGCCGACCCCGATGACGAACGCCGGAATCACGCTTGAACCGTGACCCGGATGCCACTCCGCGCGAGCAGAAGTCCGAGCACCAGCCCCGCGGGTCCGCCGCCGACGATGGCGCACGTCGATGTCATGTCGCCCTCCTTCCCACGCGGTGGTTCTGCGCGGTGGCCCTGGGCATGACGCCCCGGACCGTCACGCGGAGTTCATCGCCGCCGCGCCGTGCCGCGGCATCCTGAACCGGCGCGTCGCGCCCGGACTCCGCCTGACGGAACGTCGCGGCCGCCCGCCTCAGATCTTGCTGCTGACCAGGATGCCGCGGCCCTCGAGGTCGGCGGCGACCTTGCCGACCGCCTCTTTATAGGCGTCGTAGAGCCTCACCTGGACGAGACCGTCGTCGTTGCGGCCGCCCGGCTGGAAGATCGGGCGGTGCAGGTCGACCTGGACCGTGCCGCCGAGGTCGGTGAACTTCACATCGAGCACCTCGCGGAGCGAGTCCTCACTCGTGATGAATCCCTGGAACATCGTCCGGGCGATGCTGCCGTGCGCGGCCTTCCAGTGGTCCCCCTTGTCGGTCACGGTGAAGTCCGCTGCCTCGAGGGCCGACCGCGTGGCGTCCTGCGCCGCGGCGAGGTCGCCCGAGACGACGAGCTGGAAATTGAGGATGGCCATGGCACGCCTTTCGGTCCGGTGCCGCTCAGCCTGTCGCCTTCCCCTTCCGGGCACAACCCGGGGCCGAGGCCCCCGACGTGCCGTCGCGCGGAGTTCTCCCCTGACACGCCGCCCCGCGGCATCCGGAACCGGCGCGTCGCCGCCGAACTCCGCACGACGGTGCGGACGGGAAAGGCAGGATGCCGAGAACCGGCCATCGCAACGCACGACGACCGGTTCCCGGCGCCGTCACGACGTCGACACGGCCTTTCGACGCCCGCGGAGCCACTTCACGCAGCCGTACAGGCTGATCAGAAGCCAGAAGCCCTCGATGATGGCCGAGGAGAGGTTCCAGTGGGCAGCGAGCGAGATCAGCACGAGGATCGAGGCAATCGCGTTGACGAGCGAGTACCTCAGTTGTTCGACGCGCAGTTTGCCGATCTGCAGCAGGAAGTAGCTGACGACGACGAGCGTGACGCCGGCGAGGCCGACGACGTTGGCGAAATCGGATGAAGACATGGCAGTAGTCCTGTTCGGTCATCCCACCCGACCGTCCGAAGGTCGGCGGGAACGCTGAAGAGGCGAGCGCCGGTCGGCGGTCGCGCGAGGCCGGGGCCAGATCAGCGTCCGAAGTCGTCGTACATGCGCCGCACGCTACCGCCGGTATGTCTCGCGCACGTTTCGCCGCCGCCGCGCGGTCCGGCGGAGCCCGCGGGTCGCGACGGAACGGCAGCTGCCCACGCACCGTCACGCGGACTTTTCCCCAGACACGCCGCCCCGCGGCATCCGGAACCGGCGTGTGGCCGCCGAACTCCGCACGACGGCGCGGGCACCGACGGCGGCCCGCGCCGGCGGCCGCACCCGGACCCGCAGAACGGATGCCACACCCCACTGCTCCTCCCCAGCGGGGCCGAGGCCGCGACCTGTCCACGTCGGCGGCTCAGGATCGGCGGCCCCAACTAGACTGATGCCCGTCCGGCCCCTGCGATTCTTGGAGCTCAGCCGCGTGACCACCCCGAACCCCGCCGCCCGCACAGCTCTTGCTGACACCGTCGAGAACGCCATCGCGACGCCCGAGAAGGATCAGCCGTACGGCGCCCTGGGCCTCAAGAGCGACGAGTACGCGAAGATCCGCGAGATCCTGGGCCGCCGCCCCACCAGCGGTGAGCTGGCGATGTACTCGGTCATGTGGAGCGAGCACTGCTCCTACAAGTCGAGCAAGATCTACCTCCGTCAGTTCGGCCAGAAGGTCAGCGACGAGATGAAGACCCGGCTCATGGTCGGCATGGGGCAGAACGCCGGCGTCGTCGACGTGGGCGACGGCTGGGCGGTCACCTTCAAGGTCGAGTCGCACAACCACCCGAGCTACATCGAGCCCTTCCAGGGCGCGGCCACCGGCGTCGGCGGCATCGTGCGCGACATCATCTCGATGGGCGCGCGCCCGGTCGCGGTCATGGACCAGCTGCGCTTCGGCGCGATCGACCACCCCGACACCCCGCGCGTCGTGCACGGCGTCACCAGCGGCATCTCGTTCTACGGCAACTGCCTGGGCCTGCCGAACATCGGCGGCGAGACGGTGTTCGACGCCGTCTACCAGGGCAACCCGCTCGTCAACGCCCTCGCTGTGGGCGTCATGCGCCACGAAGACATCAAGCTCGCCAACGCCACCGGTGTGGGAAACAAAGTCGTGCTGTTCGGTGCCCGCACGGGCGGCGACGGCATCGGTGGCGCGAGCATCTTGGCATCCGACACCTTCGCCGACGGCGGCCCCACCAAGCGTCCCGCGGTGCAGGTGGGCGACCCGTTCGCCGAGAAGGTGTTGATCGAGTGCTGCCTCGAGCTGTACCGCGACGACCTCGTCGAGGCCATCCAAGACCTCGGGGCCGCGGGCATCTCGTGTGCGACGAGCGAGCTCGCCGCCAACGGTGACAGCGGCATGAAGGTCGAACTGTCGAAGGTCCTCCTGCGCGACCCCTCGCTGACTCCCGAAGAGATCCTGATGTCGGAGTCGCAGGAGCGCATGATGGCGATCGTCGCGCCCGAGAAGCTCGATGCGTTCCTCGCCGTCGTCGGCAAGTGGGACGTCGAGACGAGCGTCCTCGGCGAGGTCACCGGCGACGGCCGCCTCGTCATCGACTGGTACGGCGAGCGCATCGTCGACGTCGACCCCTCGACGGTCGCCGTCGACGGCCCCGTCTATGAGCGTCCCGTCGCCTACCCGACGTGGATCGACGCGCTGAACGACGACACCGCCGCGACACTTCCCCGGGCGTCGGATGCCGAGACCCTCCGCGAGCAGTTCACGACGCTGGTGGCGAGCCCCAACCTCGCCGACACCTCGTGGATCACGAACCAGTACGACTACTACGTGCTCGGCAACACCGCGCTGAGCTTCCCCGACGACGCCGGCATGATCCGCGTCGACGAGGAGACGGGTCTCGGCTTCGCGATCGCGACCGACTGCAACGGCCGCTACAACCAGCTCGACCCCTACAACGGTGCGAAGCTGGCTCTGGCCGAGGCGTACCGCAACGTCGCCGTCACGGGTGCCGTGCCGACCGCGGTGACCGACTGCCTGAACTTCGGCAGCCCCGAGAACCCCGAGGTCATGTGGCAGTTCAGCCAGGCCGTCGAGGGTCTGAGCGATGGATGCCTCGAGCTCGGCATCCCGGTCACGGGCGGCAACGTCTCGTTCTACAACCAGACCGGCGACCAGCCGATCCACCCGACCCCGGTGGTCGGTGTGCTCGGCATCATCGACGACGTCGCAGCCCGCATCCCGAGCGGATGGCAGGATGCCGGCGAGAACCTCTACCTGCTCGGCGTCACCGCCGACGAGCTCGACGGCTCGCAGTGGGCGGGCACCATCCACGACCACCTCGGCGGTCGCCCGCCGAAGGTCGACCTCGCGCAGGAGCGCAAGCTCGCCGAGCTGCTCCAGGCCGCGGGGTCGCAGTCACTCGTCTCAAGCGCTCACGACCTGTCGTCGGGTGGTCTCGCCCAGGCCCTCGCCGAGGGCGTCATGCGCTTCGGTGTCGGCGCGCGCGTCTGGCTCACCGAGCTCATGGAGCGTGACGGAGTGGATGCCACGGCCGCACTGTTCAGCGAGTCCACCGGGCGCGTGCTGGTGAGCGTCCCCCGCGAGGAGGACGTGAAGTTCCGCGGACTCTGCGATGGCCGCGGCTACCCGGTGCTCCGCATCGGCGTGACCGACGTCGAGCCCGGCACCGAGGCATCCCTCGAGATCCAGGATGTCTTCACGGTGCCCGTCGCGGAGCTGCGTCGCCTGTCGACCGAGACGCTCCCCGCGGTCTTCGGTCCGACGGTCGCCGAGCCGGTGGCCTGAGGCTCGGCCCGCCGGACCCGAACCACTCGCCCGCCCCAAACCGCCCGCCCACACCGAGAGGAGACGCGGTGACGAACGACGACGACATGTCCGTGTTCGATGAGAAACGACAGCGCCGCGTGAAGGTGACCGCGTGGGTCGTGATCGCAGCCCTCGTCCTCACGGGCGGCGGCGCGACGGTGCTGACGCTGATCTTCGGCTGACGCGAGGCGGGACGCCCGGCGCGCGCGGCTCCGGTGCGCGCTGCTTCCGCGCGCGTGACTCCCGCGCTGCCCGCGCGCGCACGACCGCCCGCGCAGAATCGGACCGAGGCAGCAGATCCGGACGAAAACTCCGATCTCATCCGAATCCGCTGCACTGATCCGAATCTGCGACCACGGATCCACGGGGTCCGCGTCTCCCGGCCCCCGCCCCGGCCCCGGCCCCGGCCCCGGCCCCGGCCCCGGTCCCAGCCCCAGCCCCAGCCCCAGCCCCGGCCCCCGCCCCAGCCCCAGCCCCAGCCCCTGCGGAATCCGGCCCGACGGCAAGCGACGCGTCGGATGCCCGACGTAGCATGGGAGCGTGGAGCCGCTGATGGTCTTGTTGGCCGAGTGGTGGTGGATCGGGCCCGCCGCGGCCGGTGCCGGCACACTCGGCTGGATCGGCGTGCGCCGCTCCCGTCAGCAGCGCGCTCTTCCCTCCGGCGCCACCACCACGGGGGACCGCGCGGCTCGCGCCTGGGCGTCCCGCCCGATGAGCAAGAACGCGGCCCGTCGACTCGAACTCGACGCGGCGCAGCTCGACCTCCTCACCGCACGGCAGGCCATCACCCGCGGGCGAGCCGAGGTCAAGATCGCCGATGCCGAGGTGGTTCGCGCACAGGCGGAGCGGGCGGCATCCCGAGGCTCTTCCGAAGCCGTGTCGGCGGCGCGAGCGCGCCTCGTCGCGGCCCAGCACTCTCTGCGCGCCGCGACGGCCGATCTGCGGGCGCGACGAGCCGCGGTCAAGGCCGCGCAGGCGATGCTCCCGGCCATCCGTGGCGGGAGCGCGCCCCTGCCGGTCGACCGTCTGCTCGCTGAACACGACGCCGTTCTGGCGCGCTGGATGGCCTACGAGACCGATCCGGCGCTCGCGATCGACTTCCCGGGGATGTCGGATTCTCGGTCGCCTCTGCTCGCCGAGTTCCTCCGGGCACACGAGAAGGCGCAGTGGCTTCGCCCCGCATCGGCACAGACGCGCCTCGAACCCGCGGACTTCCTCGCGTACCGCGACGCGGTCCGCCGCACGGTGAACGCGTTCGACCACGCGGAGCGCATCGCCCGCCACGGTGACAAGACCCCGCCTCCGACGTTCGACGGGTCCGAGGCGTGGGGTCGCATGGCATCCGATCTCGCCGAGTCCGCCCAGCGCGCCCTCGCCCGGTCGATGGAGTCCATGGGGCGCGCCGCCGCGCGCAGCTGGAACGAACGGAACACGAAGCGCGGCCGGAAGAGCGCCGACCCCGAGTGATCCCGGCGAGGTCGTCATCGCGGACCGGCGTAGCATGACGGGGGTGCACGACTTCTGGACCTTCGCGGGCAGCTACTGGTGGCTCGTGTTTCCGCTCTTCGGGATGACGATGGGGGCGGTCAACGGCGTGAACAAGCGCCGTGAGGTGCAGGCCCGCCGTCGGCACAGGGAGCAGATCGAGCTGATCCGCGCGCAGGGTGGTGCCCCCGCGGCTCCCCTCGCGGCAGCGCCCGTCGGCACCGAAGATCAGCAGCGCGTCAGCGCAGCCCAGGACGCCGTGACGCACCGCTGGCTCGAGTACGAACTCGACGCCGAGAAGCTCATCACCTACCCCGCGATGAGCGACGGCCGCCAGCCGCTGACCGCCGCGTTCTTGCGCGCGAAGAAGGTGGCCGACAACCTCCGACCCCGCGACGGCGAGACACTCTCCCCCGAGCGGCTCAAGGAGTACCGCGACGCCGTCACCGACTACGAGGTCGCGTTCGAGGTGGTCGAACGCGATGCCCGTCGGGTGAAGGACGCTGCCTTCTCGCCCGATGAGCGCAAGCGCCTCGACACCGCGAAGCAGTTGCTCACGGTCGCGACCGACCAAGCCGCGACGCCGAACGAGCGCCAGCTCGCGTACAAGCGCGTGCGCGAGGAGCTCGACGGCCTGATCTGGCTCTCAGACGACGCGGTCGAGGAGCTCGAGAAGAAGGTCGCGCTCGAGCTGCCGCGCGGCGCTGAGCCCGCACCGCGGACGCCGCCCGAGCCCGCGGTCTGACCCCGCTCCGAGCCGCGCGGCCGCGCCTCACCGCGCCGGAATCGGGGCACCGCACCAGAATCGGACGCGCGGCCCGGCGGCATCCGATTCCGGTTCACCTATCCGATTCCGCTCCATCCGCGCCCGCGGTCTGACCCCGCGGTAGTCCCGCCCGCACTGCCGCACGGGAACCGCCGCGTAGCTCAGCGCTTCCGGCGGATCCGCACCGGACCCCGTGCCGTCATCACGTCGACGACCTCGCCCTTCTGCGTCACCTCGACCTCGCCGAGACCGACCAGCTCGTGCGCCGCGTCCCGCGCGGGCTGCATGAGGTCGCGCCAGTCGTCGCCGCCCACCGCGCGGGCGGCCTCCGACGGACAGATCGTCTTATCGGCATCCCGAGCCGCGAGCAGTTCGCGAATGGATGCCACGAGCCGAGGGTCCGCACCTGATGAGGGGGCCATCTGTCCAGTCTCCCTCCGCGCGGCGACGCCGGGGCCAGAATGAGCCGGTGGACACCGAACGACACGCCCCCGACCTGCCCGGCCGCGCGGTCATCGCGCAGCGGTGGAATCGCGCGGTGTTCGTGCACTGGCGGGTCGACCCGGCCGAGGTCGCGCCGCTCCTGCCGGCCGGAACCCGCCCCGACGTTCACGACGGTTCCGCGTGGGTGGGTCTCGTGCCGTTCGTGCTGAGCGAGTTCCGCTTCCTGCCGCTTCCGCCGGTGCCCCTCCTCGGCACCTTCACTGAGATCAACGTCCGCACCTACGCCGTCGACGACGAGGGACGCCGCGGGGTCGTGTTCCGCACCCTCGAGGCCGAGCATCTCGCGCCGGTCCTCGCCGCCCGCGCGCTGTTCGGCCTGCCGTATCGGTGGGCGCGAGCGGGGGTACGCACCGACGGCGCGCGAATCGAGTTCCGGTCGCGGCGCCACGGGGGTCGGCATCCCGGAACCCGCGTGCGCGCGACACGGGGCACCGACACCGTCGACACTCCGCTGTCGCGCTTCCTGACCGCCCGATGGGGCTTCCACGAGCGCCACCTGGGCCGCACGATCTGGGCCGCGAACGCCCACGAGCCGTGGCCGCTCGTCGAGGCCCGGCTCGACGCGCTCGACGATGACCTCGTCGCGGATGCCGGGTTCCCTCAGCTCGCCGGTCGCGCGCCCGACTCGATGCTGGCGATGCCGGCCGGGCACCCGGGTTTCGTCACCAGGTTCACGGCCGCGCGCGCGATCCGCTGACCTCCGGCGGCGCGGAGGGCGGCGCGCAACG
>NZ_JARHXC010000105.1:0-19892 GCF_029222405.1 Microbacterium sp. Kw_RZR3
CGACAGGGGTGTCGTCGACCGGAGCGGCGTCGGCGTGGAGGGGTGAGGTCATCCCGAGATCGCGGGGAGCCAGTCGGCCACCACCGTGTCGCTCAGCAGGAGCGACGGCTCGGCCTCCCGCAGCTGGGCGACGTTGGTGATGCCCTTCTCGAGCAGGAAGTCGCGGGTGATCGTGATCGCGGGGAACTGCACGGTCGTCTCGTCGAGCTGGCCGGCGAGCGAGAGCGCCAGGGCGCGGACGACACCCGCGCCGACCGCGGAGGGATCGGTCGCGCTCGTGGCGACCCACGGGCTGCCGTCGGCGGTCATGACCTCGATGTCGGCGTTCGAGATGTCGATGCCGTAGACCTTGACCTTGTCCTGCAGGTTGTTCTGCTGGACGGCCTGCACGACGCCCTTCGTGATCTCGTCGTAGGGCGCGAAGATCGCCTGGATCCCGGGGTTGGCCTTGAGCGCGGCGTCGATGAGCGGGATGTTGTCGGTCGCGGTCGACTCGGTGACCTTGCCGGTGAAGAACACCTGGTCGAGGTCGTGCTCGGCGACGACCTCGTCCCACACCTTCTTGCGGCGCTCGAGCGGTGCGAAGCCGTCGGTGCTGGCCAGGCCCACCTTGGCGCCGTCGCCCACGTCGGCGACGAGCTGGTCGAGCACGCCCTGCGCCATCGACGCGTCGGACTGCGACGTCACGATGACGCCGGTGGGGTCGTTGAGGGCGAGGTCGTAGACGATGACCGGGATGCCGGCGGCCACCGCGTCGTGCACGTGCGACTCGATCGTGTCGGTCTGGCCGTGGTCGACGATGATCGCGGCGGGCTTCGAGGCGATCGCCTGCTCGAGGTCGGACGCCTGCTTGGCATTGTCGTTGCGGGCGTCATAGACGGTGAGGTCGATGTTGATCGCGGCCGCCTGGGCTTTCGCGCCCGCCGTCCACGCGGTGAAGAAGTCGCCGGCGCCGGACTGCTGCACGAGCGCGACCTTGACGGGCGCGCCGTCGAACGGTGCTGGCAGGTTCTCGACCTTCTGCACGGGAGCCGCCGAGGCCGCGGGGGCCGCGGTGTTCTGCTGTGCGCAGCCGGAGAGGGCGAGGGCGGCGATGCCGGCGGTCGCGAGAAGCGTCGCCCAGCGGTGGGATCGAACGGACACGGGGTCCCCTTCGTCGAGGAGTCGGGTGCGAGGGGCCGTCCGGGTGCTGTGCCGGTCGGGCCGTCGAGAAGTCAAGCAGCACCGAACGAGCACCGGTTATTCGAGGTTGCACTTTGTTACACCGACACCGACGATCGCACCGGCGAAGTGGGCACTCGGGTCGAATCGGCGAGACAATCGGATCATTCCGCCCACATCGCGCCGAGAGGAGGAGCCGTGACGCTCCTGACCGTCTGGAAAGAGACCGACCCGAGCACTCCCGTGCTCGAGACCACCGACGAATCCGAGATCCGTGACGCGCTGGCCGAGCTCGGCGCCCGCTTCTCGCGCTGGGAGGTCAAGGATGTCGCCCCCGGTGCCTCGCAGGACGAGGTGCTCGCGCTGTACGCCGACGAGATCGGCGAGGTGAAGGAGCGCGAGGGATACACGCTCGTCGACGTCGTCGCCCTCGACCCCGCCCAGGAGAACTACGACGAGGTGAAGACCCCCTCGCGCCAGAAGTTCCTGTCGGAGCACAAGCACGACGACGACGAGGACCGCTACTTCGCGAAGGGTGCGGGCGTGTTCTACCTGCACGCGAACGAGAAGGTGCACGCGGTGTACTGCGAGGCGGGCGACCTCATCTCGGTGCCGGCCAACACCACCCACTGGTTCGACATGGGCACCGCGCCCCACTACGTCAGCGTGCGCTTCTTCCACGACGACGACGGCTGGGTCGGCCACTTCACCGGCAGCCCCATCGCCGAGTCTTTCGCGACCTTCGACCAGCTCGCCGAGCGCCGCGCTCAGCTGGCCTGACCTCCCACCCGGACCCGGCCAGGCCGCGCCTGCCTCGCGCCGAGCCGCCGCCGCCCCGGCCCCTAGCCGGGTCCCGGCCCGGCCAGACCCGGGTCGAAGCTCCCAGAAACGCCCGTTCTTCGCAGTCGTCCCGATGGATTCTGCGGGGAACGGGCGTTTCTGCGTGCCCGCGGCGCCCGCCGAATCGGGCAGCAACAGTAGTGGGTCTGGGCCTCCCCGACGGACCGGTTGCCTGGACGACTCCGGCGTCGTTGACTTCAAGCCCTGAGCGTCTCGCCTGCACCGAGCATTGGAGTCCGCCCCGTGATCCTTTCTGTGATCGTCCTCTCCGTGACCGCCCTGGTGGTCACGAGCGCGATCCTGGGCGTAGGGCTCTGGCTCACCGGGCGTCACGGCCCCACCGGGACCTCGATCCGCTACGGAATCGTCGCCGGCGTCGTCGAGGTGGGTGCGGCGGCGATGTACCTGCTGTGGGTCAACGTGGGCGGGTCGGCGACGTTCGCGACGGCGAACGCCCTTCTCGTCTTGGGGCCGGCCATGATCCCGCTCGCCTTCCACGCCCTTCGTCCGTCGAGGGCGGCGGTGACGTGCGTCCTGGCGTCGTTCGGCTCCGTCGCGGTCGTCGCCGTGACCTCCCTTCTCCTGGACGAGGATGTGGCCGCGACGTGCCGGACCGGCGCCCTGGCCGTGGTGTGCGCGTGCGCCGCCGTGACCGCGGCGATCTCGCCGGAAGCGCGGCGGTCCTCCATCCGCCTCCTCGCGATCGCCGTCGCGGTCTACGCGCTCTACAACGGCGTCCGCACGATCGCCCTCGTCCGTGCCGGCTCCGATGCCACGCCGCTGCCCACGCTGTTCACCGACATCGCGGCGATTCCCATCGGCGTCGTCGCCATGGTGACGGTGGGCGCGGCGACCGTCGTCTTCTGGGTCGCCGTGTACCGCGATGTGCACCGTGCGTGCGACGGGTCTCGGACGCTGCTCGTCATCGCGGACAAAGACGTGACCGCGCAACGGCCGGAGCTGGTCCACGAACTGCGTGAAGCGGCGTCAGCAGTGGAGTCGCTGGCATTACCCGTCCACGGGGGCGCGAGCGTCTCCACCCCCGAAGCGGCACGGAATGTTCTCCGTCTTCTGCGCGAGGAGTACCTGTGGACCGACGAGGAGGTCGCGCTCGTGGCGACGACCCCCGCGCGGTAGTCGGCGTCAGGCGCCCGCGAGCGAGAGCGCCGCCCACGCGATCGGCGGCAGTGTCATGTGCAGGATGCCGCCGTCCACCCGGGCGTCGACGGTTCCGGGCGTCACGCGCTCCGGCTCCTCGAGCGTGTTCCGCGCGTACGGATCGTCGTCGTGGACCAGGTGCGTCTCGGCGATCCGGACGTCACCGAGGCCGCTGACATCGATCGCGATGTCGACGCTCTCGTCGCGACCGCGGTGCACGAGGAAGATCGCCGTCGCGCCGGTCTCGGCGTCGTGGGTGGCGACGGCGTCCACCGCGGGGACCGCGCCGAAGGTCGAGGTCTCGATGGTCGGCCCCTCGACCCGGAGGCGCAGCGCGTCGCCCTGCGCGAGACGCGAGGTGATCGCGAAGGGGAAGAACGTCGTCTGACGCCAGGACGGTCCGCCCGGCTCGGTCATGATCGGCGCGATCACGTTGACGAGCTGGGCGAGGGAAGCGGATGCCACGCGGTCGGTGTGCTTGAGCAGCGAGATCATGAGGCTGCCGAAGACCACGGCATCCAGAGCCGAGTACACGTCCTCGAGCAGGCGCGGGGCGACGGGCCAGTTGTCGACGCCGGTGATCTGGTCGACGTCGTGGAACCGGGTCTGGTACCAGATGTTCCACTCGTCGAACGAGATGTCGATTCTCTTCGCGCTGCCGCGCACGGCACCGACGTGGTCGGCGGTCGCGACGACGGCCTCGATGAAGCGGTCGGTGTCGACCGACGACGCGAGGAACGAGTCGATGTCGCCGTCGTGCTCCTGGTAGTACGCGTGGCACGAGATCATGTCGACGTCGTCGTACGTGTGCTCGAGCACGACGCGCTCCCACTCGCCGAACGTCGGCATCGACGCGCCCGACGACCCGCACACCACGAGCTCGATCGAGGGGTCGAGCTGGCGCATGCCCTTCGCGGTCTGCGAGGCGATCTTGCCGTAGTCGTCGGCCGAGCGGTGGCCGAGCTGCCAGGGTCCATCCATCTCGTTGCCGAGGCACCACACCCGCACGTCGAACGGCGCCGCGCGGCCGTTGTCGATGCGCTGCTGTGAGAGGGTCGTGCCCCCGGGGACGTTGCTGTACTCGAGCAGGTCGAGGGCCTCGAGGACGCCCCGGGTGCCGAGGTTGACGGCGAGCATGAGGTCGCTGCCGGCCTTGTCGAGCCAGTCCGAGAACTCGTGGAGGCCGATCTCGTTCGTCTCGGTCGAGTGCCACGCGAGGTCGAGGCGGCGCGGGCGCTGCTCGCGCGGGCCCACGCTGTCCTCCCACCGGAAGCCCGAGACGAAGTTCCCACCGGGGTAGCGGATCGTCGAGACCCCGAGCTCGCGCACGAGGTCGAGCACGTCGCGGCGGAAGCCCTGCTCGTCGGCCTCGGGGTGACCGGGCTCGTAGATGCCGTCGTAGACGTGGCGGCCGAGGTGTTCGACGAAGCCGCCGAACAGTCGGCGACGGACGGTCCCGATCGGGAATCGGGCGTCGAGGGTCAGGCGGGCGGTGGTCATCGTGCTCCTCGGGATGCGTACTCGGCGAATCGGTCGGCGACGGGGTTGCGGCGGCGCGCGAGCCCGGTCTCGGTCTCCACGAGGTCGTGGAGTCCCATGGTCAGAAGGTGGGCGGACCGCGGCTCGTCGCTGTGTCGGTAGGTCCACTCGTACATGTCGAACAACGGCCACCAGGTGTAGCCCACGACGTCGAGGCCGTCGGCGCGAAGCCCCTCGACAGCGGACACGGAGTCATCCAGCCAACGCAGGCGGGTCGCGACGTCGTCGGTCACGCAGGTCTCGGCGAGCATGACCGGGGCACCGTACCGGGCGGCGTAGGTGCGCAGCATCTCGGCCAGCCCCTCGACGCCGTCGTCACGCGTGGGGCGCGGGTCGGCGAAGCCCCCGGAGTGATGGATGCCGCTCTCGAACAGCTCCGTCGAGTGCCGCGGGTAGTAGTTGACGCCCATCACATCGGGTTGCACCGCGTTCTCGGCGAACCACGCGAGCGTCTCGTCCGAAGTGCCGTGTGCAAGCAGCAGAGGAAGGAGCGGGTGCTCCGCCCCCACCGCGCCGGTCACGAGGTCCTCGACGAGGAAGGCCTGGTGGCGGTAACGCTCCGCTGTCTCGCGGTGCTCGGGGGCGTCGATGTCGCCGGCGTACCGCATCGACGCGTCGACGTGCACGAAGGTGGCGCGCTCCCCCAGCACCTCGGCCACCGCCCGCTGGGTTTCGACGAAACCGCGGGCGATCGCGGTCGAGATCTCGACGAGTCCCGCCTCGCCCCGACGGTACGGGGGCCAGTACGCGTATTCGCCGCTGAACAGGGAGTGCAGCATCGGCTCGTTGACGGGCGTGTAGTCGGTGGCGAGGTCGCGATACCGCTCGGCGGCGCGCGCGGCGTACTCGGCCACGAAGGACGCGTAGTCGGGGTGCGCGAACTCCCCCTCGATCCACGTCGGGGTGCCGTAGTGCAGCAGATCGACGATCGGACGGATGCCGCGAGCGGCGAAGCCGTCGAGCACCCGGTCGGTCCACGACCAGTCCCATCGGCCGCGCTCGGGAGACACGACGTGCCAGGGGATCCCCCAGCGCAAGAACTCGGCATCCACCGACGAGGCGAGATCGAGGTCGTCGCTCCATCGCTCGTAGTGCTCGGTGAGGGCGTACTCGTCGATCGCGCGCTCGCCCGGGCGCTCCTGCGGCACGAAGGTGTTCTCGATGCCGGCACCGAAGTGCAACCGGCCGTCGCGGTACCAGGGTGTCGTCGACATGGGATTCTCTCTCATTTCAGTCCTGACGTTCCGACGCTCTCGACGAACCGCCGCTGGATCAGCAGGAACAGGATCGCCAGCGGCAGCACCGCGATGAGCGAGCCCGCCATCATGACCCCCTGCGGGATGATGCCGCCCGGACCGGTCAGCAGCGTCAGTCCCGAGGTCACGGTGCCCATCTCGGAGTCGGTCGTGAACACGAGCGGCCACAGCAGGTCGTTCCAGTTGTTGACGAAGGTGAAGATGCCGAGCGTGAGCAGCGCAGGCACCGCGTTGGGCAGCACGATGCTGCGGAAGATGCGCAACTCGCTCGCCCCGTCGATGCGCGCCGCGTTGTCGAGATCGCGCGGAAGCGACAGGAAGAACTGCCGCAGGAAGAAGATGCCGAACGCGTCGGCCGCGCGCGGGGCGATGAGTCCCGCGTAGGAATTGACCCACCCGAGGTCGGACACCAGCTGGTAGATCGGGATCAGCGTGGCCTGGAAGGGGATCATCAGGCTCGCGATGATGGCGATCAGCAGCAGCCGACTGCCGCGGAAGTCGAGACGGGCGAGCGCGTACGCGGCGAGCGAGTCGAACACGAGCGCGAAGAGCGTCACTCCGCCCGCGAAGACGAAGCTGTTCGCGATCAGGCGCGCGAAGGGCAGCTCGGTGAAGATCCGCGCGAAGTTGTCGAGCGTCCATTGGCCGGGCAGGAGCGTCGGCGGGTACGCGTTCACCTCGGCCACGGGTTTGAAGGCCGTGAACACGATGATGAGGATCGGCAGCATCAGCACGAGTGTCGCCGCGGCGACCACCATCAGCAGCGCCACCGAGACGAGGCGTCGACGACGCGCCTGCTGCGAGCGCCGCGGGGCGGAGACCCCGGATGCCGAGGCGACGGGGGCGGGGGCGAGGGCGGTCATGCGGCATCCTTCTCTCGACGTGAGAAGAAGAGGAACTGGGTCAGGCTGAGCACGAGGGTGATGAGCAGCAGGACGTAGGAGAGCGCCGAGGCGAATCCGAGCTCGAGCTTGCGGAAGCCGGACTGGTAGATCTCCATGACGATCGTCTGGGTGGTGCCGTAGGGGCCGCCGCCCGTCATGACGTAGATCTGGTCGAAGGCCTGCAGTGCGGCGATGAGGGCGACGATCACGACGAAGCCCATGGTGTTGCCGAGCATCGGGAAGGTGATGCTGCGGAAACGCTGCCACGCGCTCGCTCCGTCGACGCGGGCTGCCTCGTACAGGCTCGTCGGGATGTCCTGGAGCCCGGCGAGGAAGATGACCATGTAGAAGCCGAAGCTCTTCCAGACCGCGACGAGCACGACGGCCGGCATCGCGAGCGTGGGGTCCTGCAGGACGTTCCCGAGTTGGATGCCGAGACCCCGGAGCCAGTAGTTCAGCAGACCGATCTGCGGGTCGAGCAGGTACGACCACGCGAAGGCGGCGACGGCGAGCGACACGATGAACGGGGTGAACAGCGCGGTACGGAACAGGCCCCGAAGCGGCAGCAGCGGGTTGTTCAGCAGGAGCGCGAAGGCCAGCGCCAGGGCGATCGCGATCGGGGTGAACAACACCGCGTACAGGGCCGTGTTGCCCATCGCGCTCACGATGTCGGGGTCGGTGAACACCCGCGCGTAGTTCTCGAGGCCGACGAACTTCTCTCGGCCGAAGCCGCTGGCATCCGTGAACGACAGGCGCAGGGCCGAGACCATCGGCCACGCGACGAAGACCGTGAGGATCACGATGGCCGGGGTCAGGAAGGCGACCACGGTGAGGCGGTGTCGGGGGCTGTGCCGCAGGGGCCCGCGTCCGCCGATCGGTGCCGGCGGCCGGTAGGCCCCGCGCCGACGGGGCGGCGCGCTCGGGGCGTGAGTGGTCATGGTCGTCCTGTTCGAGAAGCGGGCGAAAGGGCACGGGAGGGGTGACGCGGGCACCCCTCCCGTGCGGTCGTCACTTAATGGCCTGCTGGATCTTGCTCTGGGCCGTCGAGAGGAGTTCGTCGACGTCGCCGCCCGCGACCGCTTTCTGCGTGAGCTCGTCGATGTCGGTGATGACGTCGACGCTGTTCACGACACCGGGCAGAAGCGCCCGACCGGTCGGGGCGATCTCGCTGAGGGCGGCCACGACGGGGTTCGACTCCACCGCGCTGAGGGGGATGTCGGCACGCAGGGGAGGCCATCCCGAGCCGAGCGACCACTGGGTCGCGACGTCCTTCTGGAAGAAGTAGGTGAAGAAGGCCTCGGCACCGGCGCGCTGCTGGTCGTCGGCCGACTCCGTGATGCCCATCGCCACGCCGATGGCCGAGGCGGCCTGCTCGGCGGGGCCGGCGGGAAGCGCGGCGATGCCGTAGTCGATGTTGTTCTCTTTCGCGATGGATGCCATCCACGGACCGCCGACGTGCATGGCGGCCTTGCCCGAGCTGAACAGCTGGTCGGCGGCGATGCCGTCGAGACCCGTGGGCGAGATCTTGTCGTTCGTGATCGCGTCGGTCCAGTACTGGATGGTCTTGGCGTTCTCGGGCGAGTCGATGACTGCCTTGTCGCCGCCGTCGACGATCTGGCCGCCTCCGCTGAGGAGCAGGCTCGGCCACAGACCGTTCGCGACGGTGGCGTGGTCGGGGATCGCGACGCCGTACTGCTCCGGCGTGCCGTCTCCGTTTTCGTCGACGGTGAGCTTCTTGGCATCCGCGACCCAGGCGTCCCACGTGGCGGGCGGCTCGGTGATGCCGGCGGCGGTGAAGAGCGCCTTGTTGTAGAACATCGCGAGCGGGACGAACCCCGTCGGCACGCCGTACGGGGTCCCGCCCACGGTCACCATGTCGACGGCCTGGGGGACGAGGTCGGCCGTGTTGCTGTCGGCGGAGCCGTAGAAGTCGGTCAGATCGGCGAACGCGCCGCGGTCGGCGTAGACGGGCATGCGCTCGGCCGGCATCGCGACGATCTGCGGGCCCTCCTTCGAGCTGAGCGCCGGCAGCAGGGTGTCGTCGATGACGGCCCACGTCTTGGTCTCGGTCGTGATCTTGTACTGCGGCTGCGAGGCATTGAAGTCGGCGACGATCTGGTCGAGGACCTTGCCGTCGGCCTCGGTGTAGCCGTGCCAGAACGTGATCTCGGTGGGACCGTCGGACGCGGGGGCGGACGAACCGGAGCAACCTGCGAGGAGCAGGGCCGCGGCGCCGACCGTCGCGAGGACGGAGGTGGTGCGCTTCATCATCTTCGATGCCTTTCGTGTGACTGCGTCGTCTTTTCGGCTCGGGTGCCGACCCGTGGTGCACGTGCAATTTACAACGATGGAGGTAAACGTTGTAAATGGATGATCGCCCGCCTGTGACAGGTTGTCAAGCGCCGGCTCTCAGCGCGTCGTGGATTCGCGCTCGACCAGGCGGAAATCGACGAGGACCTCACGCGGCTCCTCGTCGGCGGCGTCGCCGGTGATGCGACGGACGAGCTGCTCCACGGCGACGCGCGCGATCTCAGAGCGTCCGGGATCGATCGTCGTCAGGGCCGGCAGCGAGTACCGCGTCTCGTCGAGATCGTCGAACCCGACGAGAGACACCTCGTCCGGGATGCGGATGCCGCGCTCGAGCATCACGCGCATGGCACCGAGCGCGATCGAGTCGTTGAAGGCGACGACTCCGTCGAACTCGAGGCCCGAGTCGAGCACCGCGCGCATGGCATCCGCCCCATCGACGCGATGCCAGCGGTCGACCGGCACCACGAGAGCGGGGTCGACGGCGACCCCCGCCTCGTCGAGCGCGGCTTCGTAGCCGCGGAGGCGAAGCCCCGCCGAACCCACGATCTCGCCCGGGTGAGACCCGAGCGCGATCACCCGGCGACGACCGGAGGCGAGCAGGTGGGCGGTGGCCTCGCGTGCTGCTTCGGTGTTGCGCATGGTCACGTGGTCGTGGGCGGAATGGAAGATCCGCTCCCCCAGCAGCACCATGGGCATGCCGACCTCGTCCAGCAGGGGCGCGTCGTCTTCGCCGAGCGAAAGCACCGAGTAGAGCACCCCGTCGAGCCCCCGTCGGCGCGCTCCCCGCAGCGCCGCCAGCTCGCTGTCGCGATCCGCGTCGAACTGCTCGATGAGCACCGAGAACCCGTGCGCGCGGGCCGCTCGCATGACGTCGTCGGCGAGCTCGGCGAAGTAGGGATTGCGAAGGTCCGGGACGATGAGCCCGATCATGTCGGTGCGGCCCGAGCGCAGGCTCCGCGCCGCCTGGTTCGGGCGGTACTGGAGCTCATCGATCGCGGCTTCGACCCGCTCGCGCGTGGCATCGCGCACGTGCGGATAGTTGTTGATCACGTTCGAGACCGTCTTGATCGACACCCCGGCCGCGCGGGCCACGTCGTGCAGCGTCGCCGTCATGGCATCCCCCTCGTTCTGGTCGAGACTCTACAACGTTGCACACCGCAGGCTGGGCGGGCGTCGTCGTTGACTGTCCAAAACACCCGGACGTCGCGAAAAATCGTCCGGGTGTCTTGGACGCTCGAGGGAGATTCGGGAGCATGCGAGCGCGCACGCCCGCGTGCCCGCGTGACCTCGAGCGGAACGTTTGCTCTCGGCATCCGCACCGAGCGCGTCAGATGACCTCGGCGCTCCACGCGTCGCGGTGGCCGAAGCGCAGGGCGGCGATCGACACCGCCTGCTCGCGCAGGAACGGCAGCAGCTCCAGACGTCCCGCGGTGGTCACCTCGTCGGCGTACACCGTCAGCGACACGTCGCCCTCGACCGTCTCGGTCACGGCATCGCGCAGCGCCGAGGTCGTCGCGGCGGGTCCCACCAGACGCACGCGCGTCGGGCGCGGCGCCACGAAGGCGGACTCGTCGGCGGCGTCCGGGGCCGGGGATTCCTCATCCCCTTCGGCGGTCTCGGCATCCGGGATGCCACCCGCCAACCGCTGCAACCACTCCGCGTCGCTCTCGACCGACACCGCGACACCGGCGTCTCCGAGCAAGTGCCGGACCGCCGCCGGAAGGCCCACCGGAGAACTCAGGCTGAACGTCGAGCCCGAGCGGACCGCCGCGACCAGCACGCGCAGCACCGACTGCCAGGCGGCGTCGGCGGTCGCGCGCACCGCGACGTCGGCGGGCCGGTACCGCCAGAGGTTGCGCTCGACACCGAGACGCGAGACGTCCTTCACCCGGCCGAACTCGCGGTCCCAGGCGACGGCGTCCGAGAGCGCCCCGCGCCGCAGCCAGTCGAACGCCTCGTACGACAGGGTCGGCTGCGCGGCCTCGATCAACGCGGTGATGCGACTGTCGAGCCCGCGCAGGTGCAGCGTCGACGACGACGCTCCACCCGACGACGGCCGCCACGAGCCGAGGGTGACCAGGCGGTTCGGTCCCCCCGACATCGCCCCGCCGCCCACGGCAGCCTCGCCCCACCCGCCCACGGGCTCGCGCTGCACCACCGCTCCGGTCGTCGGCCGGTTCACGCGCAGCACGGCGGCGTCCACGCGGTCGAGCCAGAGGTCGAGGTCGGCCGCGTCGCGGGTGTGCAGCCCGGCGACGTAACCCGAACCGATCGCGTTCTGCAGGTCGATCGCGCGGGTCAGCGTCGGCGCGTGCAGGATGCCGAGCACCGGCGCCGCGACCGCCGCCCGGGTCAGGTGCGATCCGGCGCTGACACCCGTGCGCACCCCCGGAGTCCAGAAGCGGCCGGCCATGTCGGGTCCGAGGTCGAGTTCGCGCGGCTGGACGAGCCAGCGCTCCCCTTCCGCGAGAACGGTGAGGGCACGCCGCACCTCGCCCGAGGGCTCCTCGACGAGAGGGCCCACGTCGGACAGCGGGTCGTCGGCCGGGCCGACCCGGAGCGAGGTCACGGCATCCTTCAGCTGATCGAGGAAGCGAGACGAGCGCGCGACCGCCCCCGCGAGGATCACGAGAGACGCCGCCGTGGCCGCTTGCCCGGCGCGCGAGAAGGCACCCTCGACGATGTCGGCGACGGCCTCGTCGATGTCGGCCGAGGGAGCGACGATGACGGCGTTGCGGCCGGCGGTAAACCCCTGGATCGGCAGCGACGGCCGCCATTCGGCGAAGCGCTCCGCGGTGGTGCGCGCGCCCGCGAGCAGCACGCGGTCGACGCCCGGGTGCACGATCAGCGCGCGCCCCGACGCCTCTTCGTTGAGGTCGGCGAAGGTCAACAGGTCACGCGGGACCCCGGCGGCCCAGAGGGCCTCGGCGACGACCGCGCCCGCGCGTCGCGCGCGCGGCGACGGCGTGAGCAGGACGCCCGAGCCCGCCGCGAGCGCCGCGAGCGTCTCGGCGGCGCAGAGCCCGACGGGAGCGTTCCAGCGCGGCGCGACGACGGTGACCCGGTCGGGGACGAACACGGCGCCCGAGACGCGGTCGAGCTCTTTGGCGGTGACGGCGTAGTACGCGGCCGCGTCGACAGCCTGACTCACCTCGGCGTCGGCCTCGTCGACGAGCACCCCGGCCTCGGACGCGAGCACTTCGATGAGCTCGGCGCGGCGGTCCTCGAGCGCGCGCGCCGCGGACTGCAGCACCGTCGCCCGGTCGGCTGCGGCCAGCGCGCCCCACGGCTCCGCGGCCTCGCGCACACGCGCCAGCGCCGCATCGAGACCGGCTTCGTCGTCGATGCGTCCCGCGGCGGCGGTTGCGTCTCCGGCGGTCGACCCGCTCGCCCGACCGATCGCGGCGAGCGCCCAGGCGCGGTCCTCCGCCACCCCGGGGTCGGTGTCGGCGACGTTGCGGAAGCCGGGTGCACCGCCCGCCACCTCGGGACTCTCGCGCACCGAGAACACCGCGGTGTCGACGAACGCCTGCCCTCCGAAGAGCATCTGCTGCACGTCGGGGCCGAGGGCGGACGTGTCTCCGGATGCCGCGGCCTCCCGCGCGATCCCGAGCACCGCTTGCGTCAGACCCGCATCGGCCGCGTCGGCGTCGGCGGGGTCGCGCAGGATCGCGGGGTCGGTCGTCACGCTCCGCCTCGGGACGCGGCCCATCGGCGCAGGACCCTCCGCGGCGGAGACCGCGCGGTGAGCGCGCGCCGCGACGGCCGCGGTCTCGGGCGCGAAGAGGCCGCCCTCGAGGTCGTCGAGCGGCACGGTGTCCTGAGCGGTCTCGGCGCCGGCATCCGCGGCGTCAACCGCACCCGGCACCGCGACGGGGAGGTCCGGCGACGCGGCGACGGCATCGGCGTATGCGGCCGTGAGCCGCGCCGCGACGATGTCGAGATCGTCGGGGTGCACGGCGGCGACCGTCACGACGAACGAGTCGTCCGGCGTCCACGACGCACCCGCCGGCACGGCCAGGGTCAGCGCGGCGTCGGTGTCGTCGGCGACCGCGAGGGCGAGGGCGGCTCGTTCGGGGTCACCGGTCGCGAACTCGACCGCGAGTCCTTCGCGTCCGCGAGTACTGAACGCCTCGCGAAGGGCGCGCACGGCCTGGGCGTCGATGTCGTCGCGCCGGGTGATGGCGGGGGCGACCCACCCGTGGCGCGCCGAGGTCAGGGCATCCGCGGTGTGCAGCGGCGCATCGTCCAGGCGGACCGTCAGCCGGGCGCCCCCGTCGTCCGCACGCTGACGGGCCCACGCGGCGAGTTCGCGCACGGCGTCGACGCTCTCGACCACGGCGATCGGCAGTGCGATCCCGGCGGGGGCCTGCCGCAGGCGGGGTTCCTCGAGCACGCGGGTGAGGACGGCGACCGTCCGGTCGAGATCGTCGCGCCCCTGCACCGCGAGCGTGAGGTGCGTGGCGTGCTCGGCGGCGGCGAGGAACAGCGGCAACAGCCGCTCGGCGGCGGCATCGACGTCGGCGTCGAACGCCCACCGCGACACTCCGCCCGTCGCATCAGCGACCGAGAGCGTCACCCGGTCGACGTCGTCACGGCTCACCAGGGCCCGGATGCCGTCGACCCGTCGTCGCGCGGCGGACTCGCCGAGCACCGCGGGACCGACCAGCCGCACGTCGGTCGTGCCCCCGTGCGCACCGAACGCCGCGAGGGCTGCGCCCAGCCGCTCGGGCCGCGCGTCGACGGTCAGACCGGCGATCAGATCGCGCAGCGCGCGTCGCGCGAGCGGGACGACCGGGGCCGGCATCACCGGCGCAACGGCACCGCCGAACTGCAGAGCGCCGCGCGCGAACCAGGGCAGACTCGCCGGAACCTCGCCCGCGAGCCGGTGCAGGGCGGCCGCGGCCGCGGTCGCTCCCTCCGGGCGGAGCACGCCGTCGGCCGCGGCCGCGACGAAGGCGGCGACGGCGGGGTCGAGCGACTCGCGCGGGACGGTCGAGAATGCGGCCACCCGGGCGGCGGCCCGCAGGGGAACGGCCGAGGAGAGCGTGAATCCGGTCGCGCGCGGGTCTTCGATGCTCATGTCGGTCAGCCTAGGCATCGCGCGCGTGGCATCCCGGCGGCCCGCCGCGCAAGCCGCGGATCGGCGCCCTTTCCGTGAATGGTTCAGCGCACGCCACCGATGCGCGGTACCCCGCGTGCCGGGCGTCATGTCCGCCCCACCTGGGCACCGCTTTCGCTACTGTCGGTGCAGCCCCCTCACCGTTGGAGTTCCCGCATGGCCCAGACTCTCACCGACATGCCCCTCGAGCTGCTGCGCGAGTACCGTCCGGCGCTCACCGCCCCCGACGACCTCGACGCCTTCTGGGACGAGACCCTCGCCGAGGCCCGGGATGCCGCCCGCCCGGCCGTCCTGACCCCGGTCGACGGCCCGCTGCGAGCGCTATCCGTGCAGGACCTCACGTTCACGGGCTTCGGCGGAGACGCCATCCGCGGCTGGGTCGTCCGGCCCCACGGGGGCGAGGTGCTCCCCGCGGTCGTCGAGTTCATCGGCTACGGCGGCGGGCGCGGTCTCGCCGGAGAGAAGAGCCAGTGGGCGGCCGCCGGCTACGTGCACGTGATCATGGACACGCGCGGCCAGGGATCGACGTGGAGCGTGGGTGAGACGCCCGACCCGCACGGCTCCGCCGCCGCCCACCCCGGCGTGATGACCCGCGGCATCCTGGATCCACGCGACTACTACTACCGCCGCCTGTACACGGATGCCGCGCGGCTCGTCGACGAGGTCCGCGCGCTGCCCGGAGTCGACCCGGCCCGCATCGCCGTCACCGGCGGCAGCCAGGGCGGTGGGCTCGCGATCGCCGCGGCCGCCCTCTCCGGAGACAAGGTCGCCGCGGTCATGCCCGACGTGCCGTTCCTGTGCGACTTCCCGAACGCGATCGTGCGCACGCCGTCGGCCCCGTTCACCGAGATCACCCGTTTCCTCGCGATCCACCGCGATGCGGCCGCGAGCGTGCTGCGGACCCTGTCGTACGTCGACGGGGCGATCCTCGCCCGGCGGATCCAGGCGCCCGCGCTCTTCTCGGTGGCGCTCATGGACGACGTCGTGCTGCCGTCGGGGGTGTTCGCGGCGTTCCACGCGCTGGCATCCGAGGACGCCGCGCTCGAGGAGTACACGTACAACGGCCACGAGGGCGGCGGCTACCGACACTGGATGCGGCAGGTCGCCTGGCTCGACGGGCGGTTCGGGCGCTGATCAGGCCCGCCTGGGCGTGACGAGCGGAGGACGAGGGACGGGCGGAGGACGACCGCGGCGGATCGCTCCTCCGCTCGTCCCTGCACCGCCGCTTGCCACACGACGGCACCCGCGCCCCGCCGCGGGACGCCGCCCCGATCAGCCCCGCACCCTCAGCCCCAGACGCTGGGCGCGGGCCGCTTCGTCGAGGGCAGTGCCGAGCCGTCGGCCCAGTCGTGGACCCACTGCTCGATGTCGGGCAGCCCCTCGGGGCGCCCCACGGCGGCGAAGAGTTCGTCGTGCGGCACCGTTCCGCCGGTGCGGCGCAGGATCCGCGCGCGGATGATCGCGCGGGCGTAGATCTCGCCCCCGACCAGCGCGCGGTGCTCGAGGTAGACCGCCCGGTCGTCGTGCCCGATCATGCGCGTTTCGAGGTCGAAGCGCTGCCACAGCTCGAGCGAGCGACGGAACGTGATGGTCTCGGCCGCCACGACGGCGTACCACCCCTGCTTCGTCATGGCCGCCATGAGGCCGGCGCGAGTGAGCAGATCCCACCGGCCCAGGTCGAACAGCGACAGGTATCGACCGTTGTTGAGGTGCCGCAGCAGGTCGATGTCGGTGGGCAGCACCCGGATCCGGATGCGGGTCACCGTGTTCGGGTCGATGGCCCCCTCGCGGCGGAGGCGACGGCGTGCGCGGAAGAGGACCAGCAGGGTCCGCCAGAGGACGTTCACGAGGGGCGAGCGTATCGATCCCACGACGGATCGGCCATTCTCTTGTGCTCAGCCCACAAGCGCGCGGTCTTCGTCTTGTGCGCGGGCATCCGGTTCCCGAGGCGGATACACCCACGTCACGAGCACGACCGACACGATCATCAGCAGGAACCACGACGTGAGCTTGGACGCGTCGACCGGATGCCATCCCCCGACCTGCGACGGATACAGCCATGCCCCGGCGTAGGTCGCGATGTTCTCGGCGAGCCAGATGAACACCGCCACCCCCACGAACGCCAGGAGGATCGGCATCCGGAATCGTCCGCGGAAGAAGCGGAAGTGCATCACGGTGCGACCCCAGAGCACCAGCACCGCCACGATCAGCACCCATCGGAGGTCGACGATCCAGTGGTGCGAGAAGAAGTTGAGGTAGATCAGCCCCGCGATCACCGCCGTGAGCCACTGGCGCGGGTACCGGGTGAAGCGCAGGTCGAACAGGCGATACACGCGCACCATGTAACTGCCGACCGCGGCGTACATGAAGCCGCTGTAGAGCGGTACGCCACCCAGGCGCAGCACGCCGTCGGCGGCGTACATCCAGGAGCCGACGTCGGTCTTGAACAGCTCCATCACGGTGCCGACGATGTGGAAGGTGACGATCACGCGCAGTTCGCGCAGGGTCTCGAGGCGTCCGACCACCATCACGACCTGGATCGCGACGGCCGCGATCGTGAGCGCGTCGTTTCGCGCGAGCGGGGCGTCGTCGGGGTACCAGAGCTTCGCGGCGAGCACGACGGCGAGGAACGCGGCGCCGAAGACGCACGCCCACGCCTGCTTGAGGACGAAGACGGCGAACTCGACCATGCGCGCCCGCGCGCCGGTGGCGGGAGCCTGGGCGAGCAGCCGGTTCGCGAGGGCGTCGAGACGCGCCTCGACGGAGGTGAACGAGCGACGATCCGACACGTTCGCATCGTGGCACACGTCGCCTGGCAGACGCCTCGGCGCCGACGTCAGTGCTGCACGGCGGCCTTGCCCGACACCCACCGCCGCTGACCGACGCCGGCGGGACGGTAGTCGTAGTGGTGACTGGTGCCCGCGGAGGCGAGAACGTCGGCCTTGTGGCGCACCACGTGGCGCACGGCCTCGATGGCGGGCGGACAGATGTCGAGCGGTTCGCGTTGGGCGGGATCGGCGAGCACCTCGCGGAGCTTTCGGTAGTACGCCGTCTTCATGTCCGCCGAGATGTTGACCTTCGCGATGCCGCGCTTGACGGCGGCGGACACCTCTTCGTCCACCGCCCCCGAACCGCCGTGCAACACGAGCGGGATGCCGACGGCGTCGGTGACGCGTTCGATGATGTCGAGCTTGAGCTCGGGGACGAAACCCGCGGGGTAGACCCCGTGAGCGGTTCCCACCGCGACGGCGAGCATGTCGACACCGGTCTCGTCTACGAATTGACGGGCTTGAGCGGGGTCCGCGTAGACGAAGTCCTTCATCTCGGCGAGGGATCGGGGGTCGCGCGGGCCGATCGTGCCGATCTCGCCTTCCACCGATACACCGACCAGGTGCGACATCTCGACGACGTCCCGGGTGAGCGCGATGTTCTCATCGAACGGCAGGAGCGACCCGTCGATCATCACCGACGTGAAGTCGTGGCGCAGGGCCGCGGAGGCCTGCTCGACCGTGGCGCCGTGGTCGAGCTTGATCGCGACCGGCACCGACGATGCCGCGGCCATCGCGAACACGGCAGCGAGGAACTTGTCGCCGACGAATTCCCAATCGTCGGGATGGATGAGCAGGATGACCGGCGACCCGACCTCCTCACTGGCGTCGAGAACCGCGGTGAGCATGCCGAAATCGCTGATGTTATAGGCCGGCACGGCGAAACCGTTGGCATAGGCGGGGGCGACGACGTCACTTCCGGTGAACAACATGATGGGTGCCTTTCTTGGATGTGGGACGGCGTCAGGCTTTGACGGCGCCGGCGGTGATACCGCTGACGAACTGCCGTTGGAAGAAGAGAAAGAGCACCAGGACGGGAACGCTGCCGAGCACGCTCATCGCCATCATTTCGCTCCATTTGAAGGAGTGCTCTCCCATCAGAAGCTGGATACCGACGGGGACGGTTCGGTTGCTCTGGCTCTGCGTCAGCGTCAGCGCGAAGAGGAACTCGTTCCAGGCGACCATGAAGCTGTAGGCACCGACCGACACGATTCCCGGTCGCGCCGCGGGCACGAGGACCTGCCACAGGGCGCGGAACGAGCTTCCGCCGTCGACCTTGACCGCCTCGTCCAGCTCCTTCGGGATGGTGTTGAAGTACCCCGTCATCATGAGGATGGCGTAGGGGATGGTCGCCACCATGTAGGTGAGGATGAGCGCCCACAGGGTGTCGTAAAGCTTCAGCGCCACCACGAGCCCGAAGTACGGGATCAGCAGCGTGATGGGCGGGACCGCCTGCACCGAGATGATGACCGTGTTCACGACGTTCTTGAACGGGAAGGAGAATCGACTCAACGCGTACCCCGCCATGATGCCGGCGAACAATGTCAACGCCACCACCGTGAGAGCCACGATGTAGCTGTTGAAGAAGAACCGCATCTTCTCCGGGCTGCTGAAGATGCCCGTGTAGGCGTCGAGCGTGAACAACTCCGGGAGGAATGTCGGAGGGTATTGGAAGATCTCCGTGTTCGGTTTCACCGAGCTCAGCAGCATCCACAGAGCCGGGAAGCCCGCGAAGATCGCCCCGAGAGACAGACCGATCCACAGGCCCACCTTCTGCGCGGTCTTCGAGCGAGTGCGCGCCGTCGTCGCGAGAGCAGCCATGTCAGTCCCTTGCCTTCTGGTGGCGGACATAGAAGAGGGCGATGATCGCCGAGACGAGGAACAGGATCACGCCGCTCGCCGAGGCGAGCCCGAACTCCCTCTTCGAGAACGCGAGGTTGTACGTGTAGGTGGCGATGGTCTCGGTCGCGTTGAGCGGGCCGCCACCGGTGGCGAGGAAGATGATCGGGAACTGCTGCAGGTTCCAGATGAAATCGAGCATCGCCATCGCGAGGATGATCGGCATCAACTGCGGGATGGTGATGTTGAAGAGCTTGTCGCGCCACCCCGCACCGTCGATCGCCGCCGCTTCGTAGAGGTCGCTGGGAATGCCCTGCAGGCCGGCGAGCAGGCTGATCATGAAGAACGGGTAACCGGCCCAGATGTTGATGTAGATGACCGTTCCCAGCGCAAGGCTCGGGTTCGAGAACCACTCGACTTTCGAACTGATCAGGTTGAGGGTCTCGAGCACGTAGTTGATGACGCCATTGGGGTTGAGCAGCAGCTGCCAGAGGATCACGACGATCGAGGCGGTGAAGACCCACGGGAGGATGTACACGACGCGGAACAGCGCCGCCGCGATCCGGGGAAGCAAGACGCTGTTCAGCATGAGCGCGAAGGTCAGGCCGAGCAGAAGGTGGAAGAGCACCGAGGTGACCGTGAAGACCATCGTCTGCCCGAGAGCCTTCTGGAAGATGGGGTCACCCAGTAGCGTCAGGTAGTTCTGGATGCCGACGAACTCGGGCTTTTTCACCATGATGACGTTCGACAGCGTCGAGTACGTCAGCACCATGGCGACCGGAACCGCCATCATCACCAGCATCACGAGCAACGTCGGAGACATGTAGCCGTAGGCGGTCAGATGGCTTCCCCACCGACGGCGGGCGCGAGCCGGGTTCCGGGGTGACGGCGTCGGCCGCAGTCGCGGCGTGGGCGGTCTGGTCGTGGTTGTCGCTGTCATCACTCTCTCGCAGAC
>NZ_JARHXC010000106.1:0-5041 GCF_029222405.1 Microbacterium sp. Kw_RZR3
CGACATCGAACCGACCGATCTCTCGATGTCGAGAGACCTTGCAGCCCGCGCCTAGAATCGTCGGGTGACTGAAAACGTCGATGTTCTCCTCATCGGTGGCGGCATCATGTCCGCCACTCTCGGCACGCTGCTGAAAGACCTCCAGCCCGATCTGAAGATCGCGGTCATGGAGCGTTTGAGCGACGTCGCACAGGAGAGCTCGAACGCCTGGAACAACGCGGGCACCGGTCACGCGGCGCTCTGCGAGTTGAACTACACGCCCGAGGCGAAGGACGGCTCTATCGACCCCGCCAAGGCGATCACGATCAACGAGCAGTTCCAGCAGAGCCGCCAGCTGTGGGCCTCGCTGGTCGCCGAGGGCGTGCTCGACGAGCCGTCGACGTTCATCAACGCGACCCCGCACATGACCTTCGTCAGGGGAGAGAAAGACGTCGCGTTCCTCCGCAAGCGCTACGAGGTCCTCAAGGAGCAGCCCCTGTTCGCGGGAATCGAGTACACCGAGGACTCGCGGGTCATCAACCAGTGGGCGCCGCTGCTCATGCAGAAGCGCCGCAAGGGCGAGCCCTTCGCGGCCACGCGCGTCCCCGCCGGTACGGACGTCGACTTCGGCTCGCTCACGCGACAGCTCTTCGCGAACCTGCGCGAGAAGGGTGTGGAGGTCGTCACCAACCACGACGTCAAGAAGCTGAAGAAGCAGAAGGACGGCTCGTGGGAGGTGTCCTACCGCCACGTGATCGGCGGCACGCCCGGCTCCATCAACGCGACGTTCGTCTTCGTGGGTGCGGGCGGGTGGGCGCTCAAGCTGCTGCAGCGCTCCGGCATCCCCGAGATCAAGGGCTACGGAGTGTTCCCCATCGGTGGGCAGTGGCTCAAGACCTCCAACCCCGACATCGTCGCGAAGCACCGCGCCAAGGTCTACTCGCAGGCCTCGGTCGGTGCCCCGCCCATGTCGGTGCCGCACCTCGACACGCGCGTGATCGACGGGGAGTCGTCGCTGCTGTTCGGGCCCTTCGCCACGTTCAGCCCCAAGTTCCTCAAGAACGGGTCGATGCTCGACATCGTGACGCAGGTGCGCCCGCACAACCTCCTGCCCATGCTGAAGGTCGCCGTCGACAACCCGGGTCTCATCAAGTACCTGATCAGCGAACTCCTGAAGACGCACGCGAAGAAGGTCGACAGCCTCCGCGACTTCATGCCGACGGCGAAGGCCGAGGACTGGGAGCTGCTCGACGCGGGCCAGCGCGCTCAGGTGATGAAGAAAGACAAAGACAAGGGCGGTGTGCTCCAGTTCGGCACCGAGGTCATCACGGCCTCCGACCGCTCGATCGCCGGTCTCCTCGGTGCGTCCCCGGGCGCGTCCACGGCGGTGTCGATCATGCTCGGCCTGATCAAGACGTGCTTCCCCGAACGCATGCCCGAGTGGGAGCCGCGTCTGCGCGAGCTCATCCCGAGCTACGGCGAGTCGCTCAACACCCACCCCGAGGCGGCGCGCCGAGAACTGGATGCCACGGCCCAGGCGCTGAAGATCAACCCCTGATCCCGTGGCGAAGCTGTACTTCCGCTACGGAGCGATGAACTCGGGCAAGTCGACGGCCCTGCTGCAGGCGGCGTACAACTACGAGGAACGCGGACAGCGCGTGCTGCTCGCCAAGCCCGAGATCGACACCAAGGGCGTCGACCAGATCGAAAGCCGCTTGGGCGTGAGCCGCCCGGTCGACTTCCTCGTGGGCCCCGACGACGACCTGCGCGCGGTGTTCGCCGCGGCTGCCGGCCCCGACCCCGTCGCCTCGCTCCTGGTCGACGAGGCGCAATTCTTCACCCCGGCGCAGGTCGACGACCTCTTGCGTATCTCGGTGCTCGACGACGTGCCGGTGCTCGCCTATGGCATCCGTACCGATTTCCGCACGGAGGCCTTCCCGGGGTCGGCGCGGCTCATGGAGATCGCGCACAGCCTCGAGGAGCTCAAGACCATCTGCCGGTGCGGACGCAAGGCGATCTTCAACGCGCGGTTGGTGGGCGGGCGCTTCGTCTTCGACGGCGATCAGGTGGCGATCGACGAGGGGCAGATCCAGGGCGAGGTCACGTACGAGTCGATGTGCGCGGCGTGCTACCTGCGCGAGTCCGGCGGCCGTCTCGACGGACGCTGAGACGCCGGACGCCGTCCCTGGCTCGCCGGGCGCGCCGCCCCTGGGCCAGGAGTTCGTCGGAGGCTGATTTGCGGCATATGCCCGCAGGGGATCCGGTCCGGTGTGCAGATGGCGCAAGTCAGCACTCGACGACCCGACGATCGGACGGACCGGGGACGTCGGCGCCGAACGATAGCCTGGGAGTATGCGCGTACTCCTGGCCGGCGGTGCCGGTTACATCGGAACCCACACGGCCGTCGCTCTCCTCGAAGCCGGCCACGATGTCGTCCTCCTCGACGACCTGTCCGGTACTCACGAGGTCGCCGCCGAGCGCGTGGAGCGCATCACGGGCAAGCCCGCGCCGCTCGTCATCGGCGACGCCGCCGATGACGGGGTCGTCTCTGCTGCCTTCGAGGCGCACGGACCCATCGACGCGATCATCCACCTCGCCGCCTTCAAAGCGGTGGGGGAGTCCACGCAGAAGCCCCTGGAGTACTACTCCAACAACCTCGACACCACGTTCGCGCTCCTTCGCGTGGGCCTGGCGCACGGCATCCGGTCGTTCGTGTTCTCGTCCACCGGGACCGTGTACTCCGACCCGGCCGACCTGCCGTTCACCGAAGAGTCGACGACGAGCATCGACCTCTCGAACGCGTACAGCAAGTCGAAGCGCATGAACGAGGTCGTCCTCGCCGACGTCGCCCGCGTGAACCCCGAGCTCAACGTGACGGTGCTGCGCTACTTCAACCCGGTCGGTGCGCACCCGTCCGGCCTGATCGGCGAAGACCCGGCCGGCATCCCGAACAATCTCATGCCCTACGTCTCGCGGGTCGCGATCGGAACGCTCGACGAGGTCGGCGTCTTCGGCGACGACTACGACACCCCCGACGGAACGGGTCTGCGCGACTACATCCACGTCGTCGACCTCGCCGAGGGGCACGTCGCGGCGCTCGAGCAGGCGCAGCCGGGGCACCAGGTGTTCAACCTCGGCACGGGTCGTCCGGTGAGCGTCCTCGAGCTCGTGGCCTCGTTCGAGAAGGCCGTGGGCCACGAACTGCCCAAGCGCATCCTCGCCCGCCGCCCGGGTGACGTCGCCGCGACGTACTGCGACCCCACGAAGGCGGCCGACGTGCTCGGCTGGCGCACGCGCCTCACCATCGACGACGCCTGCCGCGACTACTGGAACTGGCAGACGACGAACCCGGCCGGGTACGCCACCCCCGCCGACGCCTGACGATCCGCGCGTAGGCTGATGTGGTCCGGCCACATCGGCCCGACCGGACGAGGACAGGGGATGCCATGCCGGACACCGCACTGCGCGCGTGGCAGGTCGTTCTCGAGCGCATCGAGGCTGACCTGCGCGACGGGCGCCTGTCTCCCGGCGATCGACTGACGCCCGAGAGAGAGCTGGCGGCGGTCCTCGGCGTGGGCCGTTCGAGCGTCCGCGAAGCCATTCGCGTTCTCGAGGTTCTCGGGGTGGTGCGAACCGCGACCGGGTCAGGCCCGAGCGCGGGGGCGATGATCGTCACCACTCCGCGCGGCGGACTCGCCGCTTTCCTGCGGTTGCAGGTCGCCGCGAACGGTTTCCCCATCGCCGACGTCGTGCGCACGCGCGTCGTGCTCGAGGGCGATGTCGTGGAGCGTCTCGCGGCGGAGCCTGCGGCCGACCTCGCCGAGGTCCACGAGATCCTGGATGCCATGGACGCGGGCGAGCTCTCGCCGGAAGAGTTCCTCGCGCTCGACGCACGGCTGCACCAAGCGCTCGCCGAGGCGTCCGGCAACGCGGTCGTCGCGGCGATGATGGCGGGACTGCGCAGCTCCATCGAGTCGTACACCCAGCTCGGCGCCGCTCGGATGAGCGACTGGACGACGACCGCACGGCGGTTGCGGAGCGAGCACCGCGACATCGTCGCGGCGGTGGGTCGCGGGGACGGCGCCGCGGCGCGAGATGCCGTCCGCGGCCATATCGCCGGATACTTCCGTCAGGTCGCCCAGGAGTTGGGGGCGCCCGTCGACGACGAGAGCGTCCCCGCGGCGAACGTCGACACCGCGCCCGTCGGTACCCGCCCGGAGAGAGGACTTCCATGACCGATCGCCCCGTTCGACCGCCCCGCCCGCAGCACGTGCTCGAGGTCGTCGCCACCGAGCGGCTCACACCGCATCTGGTTCGCATCCGGGCGCGGGGAGCCGACCTGTCGGTGTTCCGCGAGAGTCCCTACACCGACCGATACGTCAAGATCACGTTCGTGAAGCCGGAGCTCGGTCTGGAGCCGCCGTACGATCTTGCGGCGCTGCGGGACACCCTGGCCCCCGAAGACCTTCCCGTCACGCGGACCTACACGGTTCGAGAGGTCGTCGGCGACGAGCTCGCGATCGACTTCGTCGTGCACGGCGACGAGGGTTTGGCAGGCCCCTGGGCGGCGCGGGCACAGCCGGGGGAGCGTCTGGTCGTCTCGTCGCCGGGAGGAGGGTACGCGCCCGACCCGGAAGCGGACTGGCACCTTCTGGCCGGAGACGAGTCCGCCATCCCGGCGATCGCCGCCGCTCTCGAGGCTCTGTCCCCGGATGCCGTGGGTGTCGCCTTCCTCGAGGTGCAGGGGCCCGACGAGCACGTGCCGCTCTCCGCTCCGGAGGGGGTTCTCGTCGAGTGGATCCACCGGGGCACGGCGCCGGCGGGGACGACGCACGCGCTCGTCGACGCGGTTGCCGGATGGACCCCTCCGGCGGGACGCGGTCACGTGTTCGCGCACGGTGAGCGTGAGGCCATGAAGGGCTTGCGAGATGTGGTCTTCGGGCGCTGGGGTCTGCCTCGCGCGCAGGTCTCGTTGTCGGGCTACTGGGCGTACGGCCGCACAGAGGATCGGTTCCAGGCGGAGAAGCGCGAACCGATCGGGCAGATCCTCTGAGCTTCACCG
>NZ_JARHXC010000107.1:0-3250 GCF_029222405.1 Microbacterium sp. Kw_RZR3
CGACCACGAAGTCCCCGACTCGGGTCACCCCGTCCGACAGGTACACCGGCACGACGACAGCCCGACCAGCGCGCTCCTCCTGCCACCGCAAGGCCTCTTCGGGCGACGTGAAGTTCTGGCTCGAGCCCGTGGCATCCGCCAACTCGTCAGCATCGACGTAGCCCTGACGGCCGTTCGTCGCGACGACAGCGATGAGGTCGGGCTCCTCCCCCGCGCCCGCCGAGCCATAGGTCTGGCCGCGATCGTTCACCGCGAGCGGCACGGGCTCCGCGTCGATATAGGTCGCCGTGAGACGCCACCTCTCGCCGGCATCCGACGACACGACGACCTCGGCACCGACCGCGTCGAGGGGCACGTCGATCCACGACACCGCACCGTCAGGGTGCGCCACGAAGTCGTCCGCGGTGCACGTCACCGATCCCGCGGGAAAAGTGAAGGTGCCCGGCGTGAGGCAGCGCAGCTCCAGGCGGACGTGGTTCGCGGCGTCGGGGCGAGGCGGCAAAGACAGCATGCCGTCGCCCGTGCCCTCAGCGGTCACCGGAGCACCCAGCTCGCTGACGGCCGTGCCGCCGGGGAGAGTCCAGAGCTCGGCCGTCGCCGCCGTTCCCCCCGCGGCAAGCACGATCGCCCCCGCCCCCGCGATGACGAACAGCTTCGCGCGACTGCGCCGCTGCGGAAGCTTCGTCTGCGCGACGAGCTGGCGATGCAGTCCCGCGCGGAAGACGGGATCGATGCGCGGTGCGTTCATGCAGAATCCTCCTCGCGTGTGGCATCCGGGACGAGATCGCGCAGCTTCGCTCGCGCACGAGAGAGGCGAGCACGCGCCGCCGCGGCGCTGAGCCCCACCACCACCGCGGCTTCGTCAGCCCGATAGCCCTCGAGGTGCACGAGCATCACGAGCTGTCGATCGACCGCGCCGAGCGGTGCGAGGAGCGCACGAGCGCTCTCATCGGCGAAGACCTCGTCCTCGGCGGAGCTCGCGTCCGCCGAGCGGGGCAGGGTGTCGAGCAAACGCCGATAGCGAGCCGACGAGCGCTGAAGGTTGCGCAGCGCGTTCGTCGTCGTCGCGAGAAGCCACGGCAGCGGCGACCCGTCGACGACACGCACCGCGTCACGCCGGCGCCAGAGTTCGAAGAAGGCCACGGCCGTGGCATCCTCGGCATCCCGTCGATCGGATGCCAACCGCGCGGCGTGACGGAACACGCGATCGACGTGCCGCTCGTAGAGGTCGCCCAGTGCTCTTTCATCGCCGTCGGCGGCGACGCGGCGCCACAACCCGGCTTCGTCCATACCCGGGAATGTCCGGCCGACCGTCTCGTGTGACATCCCGGTCGAAAGAAAGCTGCGTCAGCGCGCAGTCGACTTCTTCTTCTTGCCGGACTTGGCGGGTTTGTCGTCGTCCTCGTCCGCCGGCTTCTCGGGCTCGGCCGCGGCCTTCTCTTTCGCCTTGCGCTTCGCCTGCGAGGCGAGGCGCGCGAGGTCGACCATGCGCAGGGCGTCCATGCGCGCGCGTCGCATCGTGGCGTAATCGGGATCGGCATCGGCGGTCATGCCCTCGACGTCGAGGCGCTGGCGAAGGTTCGCCTCCACGTCTCCCCACGCCGCCATGCGCGCGGCGGCCACCAGGGCCTCCACGCGCGCCGGATCGTCGGCCAAAGCCCGCAGCTCCTTCGCGACCCCACGCGACTGGTTCGCTCGACGGCGGAGGTTGCGCGTGTCGCGGTCGCGGTAATCGTGCGTTCCTGAGGAGTCGGAGAACCGACCCCACGCGCGCTTCCGCTGATGCGTCACCCGCTCGGCGGCCTGATCTTGCTCGTCAGCTAGAGCCCGAAGGGTCTTGCGCGCGAAGTCAGCGAAGACCTCGCTGTCGAACTGCCCGCCTCGGGCGATCGTCTCGACGAGGATGCGGTTGCGCACCGTGAGCCGTGCCGCCGCCGTTGCGATCGACAGCCCCTCGGCAATGGCATCCTTTGTGCGACCCACGACATCCTCCCCTCCCAGGTTATCGGTCGGGGCGTTCGAACGAGCCGGTCGGACTAGCCGAGCTTGGCCACGATCGCGTCGATCCGGCGGGCGCGCGTGTCGGCCGCCTTGGCTCCCTCGACGTTCGTCACATGAGCCTTGCGGGCGCTCGGGGACAGCGCATCGAATGCCTCGCGCACACCCGCTTCGGCGAGCGCGGACGCGAGGTCGGCGGGCACCTCGACCGTGCGCGGCGACGTGTTGAGCTGCAGGTCGACGGCGATGGCATCCCCTCCCGAGAGGCCCGTCGCGGCACGCTTGTCGGACGAGAACGGGATGAGCATCTTGCCGGCCATGACGCCGATCGTGCTGGAGTACACGTAGCCGTTCACATCGACGACGACGGCCGCGCGCTTGCCGCCTCCCAGCGCGTCGACGACCTCGGGCGGGACCTCGATACCGGTGTTGTTGCCCATCTGCGACAGAGTCGTTTCGAATTTCACGAGGCGAGTGTGGCAGAGCGACTCGGTACGTGAACAGCGTGTGAAATGCAATCCCCTGAGGAAGCGCCCCGCCGGTTCGTATGGTGACCTATGTAACGGAGGGCCTCGGAGAGTACTCGGGGGCCTTCTGTCGTTTCCGGATGCCGTGAACCCCCAGCCGCGGGTTCTACCCGAGAACGCGGGGCCGCGCAAAGCCCAATCCGAACCGCTCATTGTCTCCGAAGATGTGGGGAAGGCGGCCACGAGGTCGCTGCAAACTCACTGGGAGGTTCACTATGAGCTCTTCACCTAACCGCCTCGTGGCCACGATCTTCGGGGCCGTCTACCTGCTCGTCGGACTGCTCGGCTTCGCCGTGACCGGCGGCGTGGGCTTCATCGCGACCCAGGGCGGACTGCTCCTGGGGATCTTCGAGGTCAACCCGCTGCACAACATCGCGCACCTCCTCATCGGCGGAGCCCTCCTCGTGGCCGGCCTCGCGAACGCCCGCGCCGCCAAGGGCGTCAACACCACCGTCGGTGCCGTCTACCTGCTGCTCGGTATCGTCGGCTTCTTCTTGACCGGCACCTCGGCGAACATCCTCGCGCTGAACGTCCCCGACCACTTCCTGCACCTCGCCAGCGCCGTCGTGCTCCTGGGTGTCGGCCTCGGCACCGAGCGCAACGTCCCCCGCACCGCGGCGGTCTGAGCATGACCGCTGCGACCTTCGTGCGGTCGTGGCCCTCTGTATCCGCGTGGGGGGCCGGACTCATCACCGCCGCCCTCGGCGCGGGTGCGATCACCCGTC
>NZ_JARHXC010000108.1:0-11534 GCF_029222405.1 Microbacterium sp. Kw_RZR3
CGACCGACGAGGACGGGCCCCGCCGGTGGGCGGTTTCGTCGTCGGCTGCGGCGCGAGGAGAGTAGTCATCGAGAAGTCACTCCTGTGTTCAGAGGGGAGGCTATGTCAGTTGCCGAGCTGGGACGTGATCTCGTCGAGCACGTCCTGTGCGGGCTCCGTGCCGTTCACGGCCTGCGGACCGTACTGCGCGAGCAGTTGGTTGAACTGGTCGCTCTTCGTGCTGCCGGGGAGGGCGACCGCGCTCTTGAGGGCGCTGGCGAAGGTGTCCTCGATGCCCTCGACTCCGGTGTTGTCGAACCACACCTTCTGAGCCGCTGTACGCGCCGGGAAAGCACGACCGTCAGCGGCGAGGGTGGACAGAGTCTCCTCCGAGGTCATCGCGGTGATGGCCTTGAAGGCGGCGTCGGGGTTGTTGCAGTTCTTCGAGATGCCGAAGCCGCTGCCGGCTGAGTACGTCTTCTGCTCGCCGGCGGCCGAAGGCACCGTCGTCACGCCGAGGGTGAAGGGCGCGCGGCTCTTCAGGTCGAGGACGAGCCACGGGCCGCCGACCATCGAGGCGACGGTGCCGCCCAGGAACGCGTTGTCTTCGGCGGTCGGGTCAGGGCCGTTGGCGGGGGCCGCGGTACCGTCCTCGACCATGCCCGCAAGCCACTCCACGCCCTTCACGAACGAGGGATTGCTGACGTCGATCGTGCCGTCGGTGGAAACCGCCTCGCCGCCGTTGTAGGCCAGGATGCTGCTCTCCAGGTAGAGGTCTTCGACGGTGGTGCCGAAGGCGACCGTGCCCGCCGACTTCAGCTTGGCCGCGGCCGCCTCGAAGTCGTCGACCGTCCAGCCGGCTTCGGGCTTCACTCCCGCCTTGTCGAACAGGTCGCGGTTGTAGAACAGCACCATGGGACCGGTGTCGTACGGCAGGGCGTACTGCTGGTCGCCGACCGCCAGGGCCTTGAGGGCACCGGCGTCGAAGCCCGAGACGTCGGTGTCGGTCGACGAGATCAGGTCGTTCAGGGGCAGCAGCGAGTCGGCGTACTGGCTGACGCGCAGGCTCTGCATCGACACGATGCAGGGTGCGCTCGACGTACCCAGCTGCGTGCTGAGGCGGGTCCAGTAATCGGCGAACGGTGCGCCCTGCAGGGTGACCGTCGCGCCCGCCGCCTCGCCGCCGGCGTTACCGACGGCCTGCCACGCCTCCTGATCTGCGGACGAGCCGACCCACATCGACCACACCAGGTCCTTGCTGTCGGAACCGCTCTGGCCGGAGCAACCGGACAGGGCGAGCAGTCCTACCGTGGTGACGGCGATTGCCGACGCCGTACGTGCTCTCATGACATCTCCTTTGATATTGAGGCCTTGCGGCTTCCACGCGCCTTCGGGGAGCGCTGAACTGATTGAACCATCCGATGTTTAGGGTGTCAAACTGCAAATATCGCGCTTTCAGAGGAAGAAGTCGGCGAATTTGTAGGATGACTTGACCGACTCGATACGCGCCCCCCGCGCGCGCTCTCCGCGCAGGGTCGGGTTCGCGGTCGACGACGGCAGATGGCTCGATTTCGACCTCAGGGGATCCGGGCAAAGTGGCGCGGAACAGAAGAACGCCGACTGTTCGACAAACGGGTCGGATGCGATGAACCCCGACCCCGACTCCTCCGCGGCTTACGTGGCGCTCGGCATCGACGCCGCCGACAGGCTCGAGGGCCACGCGTTCGCGTTCCCCATCGGCCGAGGTAACGACGTACAGGTCGCCGCCATCGAGTTGTTGCGCGGGCACATCGTGGGGTGCGACGTCGAACCGCCTCGACATGCCCGCACCCGTACCGGTGAGACCGACGGACGCGGTCTCATCGATTCGGTGCAACCGCGTCCGAGCCGAACGCGCGGGGCCGGCCGACTCGCGTCACGACGCAGCGCGCAGCCAGTGCTCGACACCCGAGACATGCGCGAGCATGAGGGCCTCGGCGAGTTCGGCGTCCCGAGCTCGGAGGGCGTCGAGGATGCGGCGGTGCTCGTCGATCGTGCGGTCGACCGAACCACCCTCGGTGATGCCGCGCCAGATGCGCGCGCGCACGGTCTGCCCCGAGAGCGTCTCGAGCAGACTCGCAAGGTAGGTGTTACCGGTGGACTCGGCGATGCGGCCGTGGAACTCGACGTCGTGGGCGACGAGCTGATCGATCAGCGTGTCGCCCCGCACACCCTCGATCATGTCGGTCAGTTCGGCGATCTGCGCGTCGGTGATCGCGCGGGCCGCCAGCGCCACCGCGCGAGGCTCGAGGAGACGGCGCACCGCGAGGACCTCCAGAATCGAGTCGTTCTGGTGGAGGTCGACGACGAAAGACATGGCCTCCAAGAGAAGGTCGGGCTGCAAGCTCGTCACATATGTGCCGTCGCCGCGGCGCACATCGAGCACCTTGATGACCTCGAGAGCTTTGACGGCTTCGCGCAGCGAGTTTCGGGACAGACCCAATCTCTCGCTCAGATCCTTCTCCGGAGGGAGGCGGCCACCCGGCCCCACCTCGCCCGACACGATCATGTCCTTGATCTTGAGGATCGCCTCGTCCGTGACAGCCATCGGTGCCCCCTCTGCTTTCACCCCTGAATGCGTCAGGATACATCGGATGTCTATCGAGCCCGAGCCGCCGAGACGCGTGCTTAAAGTTGCACACACTCGTGCACTTTCGATGTACAGTGGACGCTCGTGAGCACACCCACCCGCCGCGACGCCGTCGAGAACCGCGCCGGCATCCTCGACGCGGCGACCGCCGCGATCGGCCACGACCCCCGCGTCTCGATCGACGCGATCGCGCGCCGCGCCGGCCTCTCGCGCCGCGCCCTGTACGGCCACTTCGACGACCGCAACGCCATCATCCGCGAGGTCATCGCCGCAGGAGCCGTCCGCTTCAACGCGATTGCCGACCGCGTTGACGACACCGACTCCCGCGTGGCGCTCGCGCGCCTGGCTTCCGAGCTCTGGGCCGAAGCCGCCTACGTGCAGGCCGCCGCCGCCCTCGCCCTCGACGACGCGCACCTCCCCGAGACCTCCGCGGCCCTCGCGCCGCTGCGCCGCCGGATCGACGCGATCGTCCGCCGCGGGCAGGAGGCGGGCGAGCTGCGCACCGACCTGCCCGCCCCGACCCTCTCGCGCCTGCTCGAAGAGACGGGCCGCACGGTCGTCAGCCGCGTCGACGCGGGGGCATCGACCGCCCGTTCGATCGCGGTGCGCGCCGTGCTCGGCATCGCCGGGCTTTCCTGGACCGAGGCGCAGGCGCTCCTCGCCGAGCACCCCGAACTGGAGAAGCAGTGAGAATCGTCCTGTCCGAGGTCGCGAAGGGCCGGGCCGAACGGGTCCTCCCCCCGACCTCCACCTCGTTCGAGACCGGCCGGGCCACCCTGGCCCTCGCCGAGACCGAGCAACGACCCACGGTGCTGGGGCTCGTGGCATCCGGTCGCATGAAGATCGACAGCGGCGAGGTCACGATCGACGGACGAACGGATGCCAAGGCCATCCGCCGCCGCGTCGCCCTGGTCGACGCTCCCGTCGTGTCCGAGCCCGAACCGAACGTCACCGTCACGGGCGTCGTCGCCGAGGAGCTGATGTTCGCCGGACACGCGCCCACGCCCTTCGCTGCGGCGCGGTGGCTCGAGGGGATCGGGCTCGATGCGCTCGCGAGCCTACCGATCGGCAACGTCGATCCGGCCGCCCGGGTCCGTCTGCTCCTCGAGCTCGCGGCGCTGCGCAAAGACGTCGAGGGTCTCGTCCTCGTCGCGCCCGACCGCCACGGCGGGGAGCCCGCCGCGTGGTGGCGCCTCGCCGGCGAGTTCGCCGAGCGCGGGTACGCCGTGCTCGTGATCGCGGGGCAGGCGTCGCAGACCGCGATCGCGCTCCTCGGCGGCGCCGACGACGGCCCCACTCTCGCGGCATCAGCCCCGACCGCCACGACCGAGGAGGAGGCGCGATGAAGATCCCGCAGATGATCACCGCCGAGCTGCGTCGCCTCACTTCGACGCGCATGTCGGTGATCGCGCTCATCGCCCTGCTGTGCGTCCCCATCCTCTACGGCGGGCTGTACCTCTGGGCGAACCAGGACCCGTACGGCAACCTCTCGAGCGTCCCCGTCGCCCTCGTCGTCGACGATCAGGGCGCCCAGGTCAACGGCCAGCAGCGCAATCTCGGCGACGAAGCAGCCGAGCAGCTTCTCGACAGCGACACCTTCGAGTGGCATCGGGTGTCCTCCGACGCGGCCGACGCCGGCCTCTCGGCGGGCGACTTCGACTTCGTCGTGACGCTCCCCGCCGATTTCACCGAGGCCGTGGCATCCCTCTCCAGCGATTCGCCGCGGCAGGCCGACATCGAGCTGCGCACGAACGACGCGAACAACTACCTCGCGTCGACGATCGGTACGCAGGCCGTGGCGCGCATCCAGGCATCGGTGGCGAAGAAGGTCGTCGACGAAGCGGGCCTGTCGCTCCTCGACGCCCTCCACACGATCCGGGTCAGCCTGGTGGATGCCACGAACGGGGCGACGCAGCTCGTCGACGGTCTCGGCACCGCGAAGAACGGGTCGTCCCAGCTCGCGAGCGGTTCGGCGACCCTCGCCGACGGCTCGGCGCAGCTGGCGGACGGCACCGCGCAGCTCTCGAGCGGCGCGAACCAGCTGCGCGACGGCAGCGCCTCGTTGCGCGACGGCTCCGCGCGCGTGGCGGACGGCGCCCAGCAGGTCGCGGGCGGAGTGGACCGCATCGACTCCGCGGCCCGCGAGGTCGGCTCGATCGCGCAGGATGCGGCGAATCGCCTGCCCGAGGCCCGCGCCGACATCGTCTCGGCTCTCGAGGCTGCACATGTGAGTCCGGAGCGTCAAGCCGAGATCCTCGCGCGCCTCGACACCGTCGGAGACCGCCTCACCGCAGCGAACGAGAAGGTCCAGAGCACGGTCGGCCAGATCAACCAGCTCGACGACGGCGCACGCCAGGTCGCCGACGGCAGCGCCTCGGTGGCCAGCGGTGCGGACACCCTGGCAAACGGAGCCTCGACTCTGGCCGACGGCGCCGCGACGGCGGCATCCGGAGCCGCGCAAGTGCGAGACGGCTCGGCGCAGCTCCGCGACGGCGCGAGTCAGCTCGACAGCGGCATCGGTCAGCTCTCCACCGGCGCGACCCAACTGCGCGACGGGCTCGACTCCGGCGTGCAGCAGATCCCCGACTCCGACGACGCGACCCGCAAGGCGCAGGCGCAGGCGATCTCCGACCCCGTGAGCGTGGGCACGAGCGCGGTCACCAAGGCGCAGAACTACGGCGCCGGCCTGGCCCCCTTCTTCGCCGCCCTCGCGGGCTGGATCGGCATCTACGCCCTGTTCCTCATCGTGAAGCCCGTCTCGAAGCGCGCGATCACGGCGCTGCGCTCTCCCGTCCGCGTGACCCTCGCGGGCTGGCTCACCCCCGCGGGACTCGGAGCCCTGCAGATGGTGGGGCTGTTCACGGTGCTCGCCATCGCGCTGCAGTTCTCGTTCGCGAATCCGTGGGCCGCCCTCGGCATCCTGCTCTTCGCTTCCGCGACGTACGCCGCGATCGTGCTGGCCCTGAACGTCTGGCTCGGCTCGGTGGGACAGTTCCTCGGACTCGTCCTGATGGTGCTGCAGCTCGTGACGGCCGGCGGAACCTTCCCGTGGCAGACGCTGCCCGCACCTCTCGCGGCCCTGCACCACGTGCTGCCGATGGGATACGTGGTGGATGCCATGCGCCAGGTCATGTACGGCGGAGACGTCTCACGCGTCGGGCCCGACCTGCTGGTGCTGGGCGCGTGGATGCTCGGCGGGGTGCTCCTGGCCGCGCTGGGGGTGACGCGGATGACGCACCACCGCACCCTGCGCGACCTGCAGCCGAGCCTGATCGGCTGACGTCACCCTCGCGCCGGAGCGGTGGCGACGACGATCATGAGGACGACCATGACGGTCGCCGCCGCCACCGAACGTCGGGCTCCCTCGATCTTCGCGGTGGAACGCCAGCACGCGAGGCGCAGAGCGACCCACCCGACGACGGCGACGGCCGTCATGACGTCCGGACCAGGCCCGTGAGACCCGGCACCATGCCCGGGGACGGCACCTGCGTCGTGGGCGGTGAGCGATGCGAGGGTCAGGACCACCATGACGCACGTATCGAAGAGCAGACCCAGCCGCGTCGGGTGACGACGCGCGGACCGCGCGTGCCATCCGCTCAGTCCGAGGAGAACGAGAAGTGCAACAAGGTGCAGGCCCCGGGAAGGGGCCGGCAGGAGGCACGGGACCATCGCCCCGCCCATCACGCCGTGATGCACAGCGACTCCGAGGATCGCCGCGCGATGACGCCCGACCGGACGAAGACGACCCTCAGAACCTGTCATCGCGCGACGTCGCACGCAGCACATCGACAGCATGCTCCGCGATCGCCATGACCGTTCCCACGGGGTTGAGCGCGGTGACCGTGGGGAGGACCGAAGCGTCGACGACGCGCAATCCGTCTACGCCTCGAACGCGAAGCTGACTGTCGACCACGGCGAAGGGATCGTCGCGAGCTCCCATCCGGCATGTGCACGACACGTGGTACACCGTCTGGTGAGTCGCCCGCAGAATCGCTCCGAGGTCGTCCTCGCGCGTCACCTGCGGGCCGGGGAACACTTCTCGGAGCACATGCGACGCGAAGGGCTCCTGCTGGGCGACAGCGCGCGCACGCCGGACACCTTCGATCAGCATCCGTTCATCTCTCCCCTCCGCATCGGTGAAGGCCCGGTAGTCGATCATCGGAGCGGCCTCCGGGTCGGGGGAGGTGATCCACACCCTCCCGCGACTTCGGGGCTTGGCGACGTTGGGCGCGAAGGAGACGTTGTTCGGGGGAATGACCGCGCCGTGATCCTCGGCGTGGACGGTCCACGACTCGACCGGGATGTGGGTCGAGATGTCAGGGACGGTGCTGTCTGCGTCAACGCGGCACACGTAGCCGGCGTCCCACCCCGTCGCACAGACCCCGCTTCGCGGACGTTTCGTCTCCCAGACGATGAGCCCCTCGGCGTGGTCCTGCAGATTCTCCCCCACACCGGGAAGGTCCACTCTCACCGCGATACCGGCCTCTTCGAGGACCGCGGCCGGACCGATCCCCGAGCGCATGAGAAGCGCAGGGGTGTCGATCGCGCCGCAACTGAGGATGATGTCGCGACGAGCGCCGACACGGCGTGCTCCGACGACGACGCCCACCGCGCGACCGCCGTCGAAGAGCACTCGATCGGCCGCGCCGTTCAGCATCAGCGTCAGGTTCGGCCGCTCCACCCCGTGGAGGTAGCTCCTCGAGGTGGATGAGCGCAGATTCGTCTCGGGGTCGTAGCCGATCTCGAAGAATCCTGCGCCCTCCGTGAACTCGCTGTCGTTCCACGTCTCGCGCCGCGTCAGCCCGAGTGCGGATGCCGCCGCCTCCACGGCGTCTGCGACGTCGGCGTTTCGATCGGCAGCCGCCACGGGAGTGATGGGACCGACGATGCGGTCGTAGGCGGACGAGAGCGTGTCGTAATCCCATCCCTCGACGCCCATCGCGGCCCACTCCTCGACGTCACCGCGCAAGGGTCGCCACGTGATCATCGTGTTTCCCGTCGAGCATCCACCGAGAATGCGCAGCCGCGCCTGCCGGATCGCCGAATTGCCGCGCTCTTGGGGCACGCTGCGATAGTCGCGGTCGTACTCCCCCTCCAGCATTTCGGCCCATCTCCGGATCGCGCCCGCGCGCGGCTCGTGCTCATCGCTCGGCCCGGCTTCGATCAGACACACCGAGACGGACAAGTCCTCGCTGAGGCGGGCGGCGAGAATGCACCCGGCGGTGCCGCCTCCGACGACCACGTAGTCGTAAACGTCATCCATGGTGGATGAGACCGAGGATGTCCGTGTAGTAGCGATGGAACTCGGGGCTGCCGATCACGTCGGGGGTGCGCGGGCGCGGGAGCTCGATGTCGAACTCCGCACGCACACGACCGGGGCGTGGAGTCATCGCTACGACACGATCGGACAGGAAGACCGCCTCCTCGATGTCGTGGGTGATGAGCATCACGGTCATGCGGTTGCGCTCCCACACCGTGGTCAGCAGTTCCTGCATGGTGCGACGCGTGAGGGCATCGAGCGCTCCGAACGGCTCGTCCATGAGGAGGACCTCCGGGCCGTAGGCGAGCGAGCGAGCCAGGGCGACGCGCTGCTGCATCCCTCCGGAGAGCTGGGCGGGATACGCGTCCTCGAAACCCGAAAGGCCCACCTGCGAGAGGACATCGCGCGCGCGGTCGAAGCGCTCCCGGCGGCCCATACCCCGCTCGCCCCGGAGGGCGAACACGACATTGTCGATGGCCGTGAGCCAGGGCAGAAGGGTCGCCGATTGGAAGACGACTCCACGATCACGGCCCGGTCCGGAGATCGGGACGTCCTGAATGGACGCCTCGCCGCTGGTCGCCGCCTCGAGACCGGCGATGATCGACAGGAGAGTGCTCTTGCCGCATCCGGACGCCCCGACGACCGAGACGAACTCCCGATCTCCCAGTGTCAACGACACGTCGCTGAGGGCGTGGACGTCACCGAAACTCTTGTCGACGTGCTCGAGACGGACTTTCGGAGAGAGAACGGCGGAGACGGACATCACGAACGACCCTTCAGATAACGGAAGAAACGACGGCCGAGTGCGCGCATGATCTGGTCGAAGACGAGACCGAGCAGGCCGAGGATGATGACGTAACCGATGATGAGGTCGGTCTCGAGGAACCGCTGCGCCTGCGTGATGCGATAGCCCATCCCCGAGGTCGCGGCCACGAGCTCCGCGACCACGAGCCAGGTCCACGCCCACCCCAGGCTGATTCGCAGGGCGTCCCAGATCCGTGGAAGGGCGGAGGGCAACACGATTCGGACGAGGATCTGCGCACGCGTCAATCCGAGCGTCGCCCCGAGGTTTCGATACGACACCGGGACCCGACGGACCGCATCGGAGAAGAGCAGCACCTGCTGGAAGAACGTGCCGAGGAAGATGATGAGGAACTTCTGCGAGTCATCGGTTCCCACCCAGAGGATCGTCAGCGGCACGAAGGCCACCACCGGCATGTAGCGGATGAAGTCGATGATGGGTTCGACCGCCGCTTCCACACGCACGAACGACCCGCAGAGCAGACCGATCGGCACGGCCAAGACCGTGCTGGCGAGGAAGCCCAGCATGACCCGGTAGGTGCTCACGCCGATGTCGGACCACAGTTCGCCGTTGGCGGACTGCTCGATGAGTCGATCGACCACAGCGACCGGCGAGGGCAGGAAGAGAGCGCTCACGATCCCGGACATGGACACAGCGGTCCACAGCGCGAGCAGGGTGGCGAAGCCGATGACGGCGGTGATGAGGTACTGACGGCGTGAGAGTGGCACGCCTCCGACGGACCGGGCGGACTTCGTCGCAGGCGGACGACGCGCGACGGAGGTCGCGGAGGAGAGGGTCGTCATGGGAGTCGACTCCACGCGGATTCCCGCGTCACGGCGCATTCTCGACGAAGGTGGAGTCGATGAGCTCCGCGAGATCGGTGTCACCCTTCAACAGGCCGATCTGCATCGCGATGTCCTGCACGGTGGGCAGAACCGACGTCGCGTAGTCGCCCACCAGTCGCGTCTTGTTGTCGTCGAGGGGGAAGAACTCGACGCCGTCGAACGCACTCGTGAGGGCCTCGACGTCGCTGCCCACGTTCGTCGCGATGATGGAGCGGGCGTCGGCGGCATTGCTCTCGTAGTAGCTCACCGCCGGACCCCAGGCATTCACGACCTTCTGGACAGCGTCGGGATGGTCTTTGAGGTAGCCGTTGTCCACGACGAGGACATCGCTGATGAGGCCCGGCTTCTCGCCGGCTGTGAAGATCTTCTCGAGGGCCCCGCTGGCCTGCTGCGCTTCGGAGATGTAGGGCTCGTAGGTGACGGCGACCGGAACACTGCCGCCCACGAGGGCGGTGGCCGCTTCCGACGGATCCATCGGGACGGGCGTGATGTCGGAGAGACTCAGGCCCGACTGATCGAGCGCGTAGCCGAGAAGGAGGTTGCTCACCGAGCCCTCCTCGAATGCGACGCGCTGGCCTGCGAGATCGGCGACCTTGGTGATTCCCCCGTCGGAGAGGATCGCATCGGCGGTCAGAGAGGCATCCAGCAGCAGCACGATGGAGATGTCGAGACCCTGCTCCTTCAGCTTCAGGGCACTGTGGCTCGCGACATTGGCGACCTGCACCCGATGGGATGCGAAGGCGGCGCTCATGTCGGCGTCGTTCGAGAAGTTCGTGATCTTGACGTCGACGCCCTGATCCCGGAAGTAGCCCTTCTCTTGGGCGATGTACCAGGGTCCGTAGCCGAGCCACGGCTGAATGGCCATTCCGACGGTCTCGTCGGACGTGCCGTCGGATGAGGCAGAAGTGGGGCCGGAGCAGGCGGCGAGTGCGACCGCGGCGGCCGCGGCGAACCCGACGGCGGCGAGTGCGCGCGGGAAACGAGTGGAGCGGAACATGGGTGTCCTTCCAAAGACGGTGTCGGGCGTTTCGACCAGCATCGGGAGCGGAAACCGGTCTTCGCAAATAGCGGAACGTGTCCTCGTTCATCAAAAAAAGAGATGCAATTCGACGGAAATATCTCCGTTACAAATGTGAAATGTGCACCCCAAACAGTGAGGGGTCCCGATACGACCGGAGTGTCACCATGACCACCACGCTGTACACGAATGGCTTGCTCTATCTCGGAGGAGGAGTCGCCCGAGCGGGACACCTCCTCGTCGACGGCGAGCGCATCCGCCGCGTTCTCGCGGCCGAAGCGCCTGCACCCTCCGCCGACGAAGTGGTGGACCTCGAGGGAGGCACCCTCCTGCCGGGGTTCCAGGATGCCCACGTGCACCCGGTCCTGGCCGGGCTGCAGCTTCTCGGGATCGACCTGACGCCGGCCCACTCCCGTCAGGAATACCTCCACCTGGTGGAGCAGTTCGCCCGCGCCCATCCCGACACCGCGGTCCTGCGCGGTGGCGGGTGGTTCGGAGATGTCTTCCCCGGCGGCTTCCCCTCCGTGGCCGACCTCGACGCCGTCGTCGCCGATCGCCCCGTGGTCCTCTACAGTCACGACGCGCACGGCGTGTGGGTCAACAGCGCCGCCCTCGCTGCCGCCGGTATCGACGCCCGAACGCCTGACCCCGACGGCGGACGGATCTTCCGTGACTCGGGCGGAGCACCCACCGGCATGCTGGTGGAGGCGGCCGTGGGACTGGTGACCCCCCTCCTGCCCGAACCGGATGCCGAGACCCTCGTCGCCGCCCTGCTCGCCGCTCAGCGGCGTCTGCACTCCGTCGGCGTCACCACCTGGCAAGATGCGGCCGTCGGCGCTTCGGACATCGGGCCCGACGCGCTGCCCGCATACGAGGAGGCCGCTTCACGCGGCCTCCTGACCGCCCGGGTCATCGCCGCCCTCTGGTGGGATCGCGAACGGGGCCTCGAGCAGATCGAGGACCTGTGTGCGACGCGCGACCGCCTCGCACGTGGCGGTCGC
>NZ_JARHXC010000109.1:0-20335 GCF_029222405.1 Microbacterium sp. Kw_RZR3
CGACCGTAGAATTGCCCGAGCGGCGACTTTCAGGAGATGACATGAGCGAAGACGCGGGTTCCGGCGTCGCGCTCCGTCTCGACGCCGAACAGTTCGAGGCGTTGGTCGTCAACGAGCTCGACCAGCTCCCCGACGACATGGTCGAGGGCTTGGACAACGTCGTGTTCGTCGTGGAAGACCGGCCTGAGGACGGATCGCTCGATCTTCTCGGGCTGTATGACGGTTGGGCGTTGACGGAGCGCGACCGATACGGCGTAGGCGAGCTTCCCGACCGCATCATCCTCTACCGCGAGCCGCACCTCGCAGCCTGCTCCGACGAGCAGGAGCTCCGCGACGAGATCCACACGACCCTGGTCCACGAGATCGCCCACTTCTACGGCATCGACGATGCGCGCCTGCACGAATTGGGGTGGGCATGATGCCGACGGTGGCCACCCCCGATCTCGACGTCGTCGACGACACCGAGCTCACTGCCGTTCCGCCCTCGTCGTGGCAAACGGTGGTGTGGAACGACCCCGTGAACCTCATGAGCTATGTCAGCCACGTGTTCCGCACCTACTTCGGCTTCGACGCCGCGACGGCCGAGCAGCTCATGCTCGCCGTGCACCACGACGGCCACGCGGTCGTTGCCCGCGGCCCCCGCGAGGTGATGGAAGCACACGCGCATGCCATGCACGATTACGGCCTGTGGGCGACAGTTCGGAAGGAACCCGCGTGAGCGACAAGATCGTCGTCCTCGAGATCAGCGGTCTCGAGGCCCTTCACCTCGCCGGCATCGTCGGGCAGTTCCGTGACGTCGTGACGGACACGCAGCGCAGTGACGACCCTGCCGTCGCACGCCTGCTGCCGGATGCGTATCCCGATGATGAGGAAGCGACACGGGAGTTCCGTCGGCTGACCGGCGACGACCTGCTCGGTCGACGTGCCGCCGACGCGGAGGTCATCCTCCGCACCCTCGGCATGGACGGCGGGGCGCATGACCACGGCGACCCGGATGCCACCCTGACCATCGCTCTCGGCGAAGACGAGGCCCTGTCGTGGATGCGGACCCTGTCGGCGGTGCGTCTCGTGATGGCGACACGCCTCGGCATCCACAGCGAAGACGATCATCAGCCCGATGATCCGCGCTTCGGGATCTACGACTGGATCGGCTATCGCCTCGACGGTTTCGTCACCGCACTCGACCGCCGCTGAGCGTCGTCGCGCGACCCGGTCCCTCCGACGAGCTCAGGGACCTGACGACTCAGACACCGGGGCGTCAGCCCGGGTGGCTGAGTTCGTCGAAGCTTCCGGACGCGACATTACCGAGGTGGCTGAGCTCGTCGAAGCCACCGGACGCGCCACTGTCCAAGCGCTTGCAAACGTCGGGGTCAGCGCGTCCGGTTTACGGCACCCGCACGAACAGGGTCGCGAGCGACACCGGGCCGTTCTGCTCGATGTGCCGGTCCTCTTGCGCCGCCCAACGCTCCCAGTGCGGACGATACGTATCGCCGTCTCGCTCGAGAGCTCGATGTTTACGCGAGGGCGACGGCGCATCGACCCACACGGCGACGTCCGCCAATCGCGCGGTCTCCGGCGTCAGAGCGCCCGCTCCTTCGACGACGAGCGGGAGGGACGGATCGACGGCGTAGGCTTCCGCACGCTCGCCGGCATCCCAGTTCCAGCGTTGCCACACCCCCACAGCGCCTTTCGCGTGCGGGGTCAAGATCATCTCGCACGCGTACGTCGAGCCGGCGGCGAGACCGTCCCAACCGGGATAGACATCGTCGAGCGCGACGAGCTGCACGCGTCCTCTCAGCGGCCAGGCCGAGACGAGACGGCGTGCGAGAGAGCTCTTCCCTGCTCCGCTGCGCCCATCGATGACGATCACCGGGTTGGTTGCGGCGACCGCGCGCACGCGCTCGAACACCGCGGACGTGGCCGCGGCGAGAGCCTCGTCGACGTCGTCCGCGTTACTTCTTGAGGGCGCGGATGACACGGCTGAGCGCGCGACCCGCGACCCACACGAACGGAACGGCGACGGCGAGCAGCGACACGATGTTCGGGTCGAAGCGGAGGTCGTCGCCGCGACGGATGTACGCGCCGAGCGGCAGGGTGTAGCCGCCACCGCCACCGCCGCCGTTGCCCTGCTCATCGGATCCGCCGCCGAAACCGGCCCACGTGAGCGCGACCGGGACGATACGGACGCCGTCGACGTCCTGCTGCTCGCCGTACGCGGCCGTGACGCCGAAGTTGGTGGACTGCTTGCCGAGTTCCAATGCGATGTTGGGCATGTCCCCACCGTACCCGCGACGTCCATCGGAGCCCAGGGGTGTTGCGCCGTCGCGCGGACCGTGTCAGTGGTCGTACGTCGGGCGGGGGTTGGTCGGGAGTGCCCCGCCGCCGCGGGTGGGGCCGAGCAACGAGCCGCGGGTCACGGCGCCGCGACCGAAACGGGCGACGGCGCTGTCGAGCGCGCCCTCGACACGGCGCCATTCGGCGTCGTCGTCCCACAGGGTCGCGGCCATGGTCGCCGGCGCGAGCTTCTCGCCGCGCACGCCCACGAGTCGCACCGCTTGTCGACGGTCGATCGCGTCGAACAGCTCGATCGCCGCATCGCCGATGCGTTGACCGACGGAGGTCGCTTCGGACAGGGTGCGCGAGCGACTCACCGTGGTGAAGTCGCTGAAGCGCACCTTGATGGCCACGGTGCCCGCCTCGTACTGCTGCGCGCGCAGACGTGCGCCGACCCGATCCGCGAGACGGCGCAGCTCGACGTGGAGCGTGCGGGTGTCGGAGATGTCGGCGTGGAACGTCTCTTCGTGACCGATGCTCTTCTCCGTGCGCCCCGTGTGCACCGCGCGGGCGTCGATTCCGCGCGAGAGGTGCCAGACCCGCTCTGCCATCGCCGATCCCAGTGCCTGCTCGAGCACGGCCCGTGGCGCGTCCAGGATGTCGGAGACGAGACGGATGCCGCGCGCCTCGAGAGACTCGGCCGCCTTGGGGCCCACTCCCCAGAGGGCGCGCACGGACCGCGGCCGCAGGAAGGCCTCGGTCTGACTCGCCGCGACGACGAGCAGCCCGTCGGGTTTGGAGATCGTCGACGCCATCTTCGCCACGTGCTTCGTCGCGGCGACGCCGATGCTGCACGTGAGTCCGGTCTCGGCCTCGACCCGTGCGCGGAGATCGCGCGCGATCCGCCCCGGACTCCCCCATAGGCGTCGAGCTCCTCGCACGTCGAGGAAGGCCTCGTCGATCGAGAGGGGCTCGACGAGGGGCGTGACGTCGTGGAAGATCGCCATGACCTGCCGCGACATCTCGGTGTACCGGTGATACGGAGGATTGACGACGATCGCGGTCGGGCACAGTCTCAGCGCGACAGCGACCGGCATGGCCGACTTCACCCCATAGCGGCGAGCCTCGTAGGACGCGCTCGACACCACGCCGCGACCCTCGGATCCGCCGATGATGAGCGGCTTTCCGGCGAGGGACGGGTCGTCGAGCACAGCGACCGAGGCGAAGAACGCATCCATGTCGACGTGCAGGATGCCGGTGCCGGTGTCATCCGCGTCGGGGGGCGAGACGATGCGCCCCGTGCCGTCCCCGCGTCCCATACGTCCATTCTCTCCCGGGCCTCCGACATCGAGACGGTCACGCTGGCGATGCCTCAACACCGGGAGAACGACGGATGCCACGGCCCGCCGCGCGTGCGCGGCCGGGATCGTGGCATCCGGGGTCCTGCGAGGGGTTCTACTGCGCGGCCGCGCGCTCCAGCACGAGCTCTCGCACGCGGGCGGCGTCGGCCTGCCCCTTCATCGCCTTCATGACCGCACCGATGACAGCGCCGGCGGCCTGTACCTTGCCATCACGGATCTTCGCGAGGACATCGGGCTGTGCCGCGAGCGCATCGTCGATCGCCGCGATCAACGCACCGTCATCGGAGACGACGGCGAGCCCGCGCGCATCGACGACCTCTTCGGGTGTCCCCTCACCGGCGATGACGCCTTCGAGCACCTGACGGGCGAGCTTGTCAGTGAGCGTGCCCGCATCCACGAGCTTCTGAAGGGCCGCGACGTTCGCCGGCGAGACGAGGTCGGCCGCATCGCGCTCCTGCGCGTTGGCGACGCGGGTGATCTCGCCCGTCCACCACTTGCGCGCGGCCGCGGGGGCGGCCCCTGCGGCGATCGTGTCGGCCACCGCGTCGAGGAGCCCGCCGTTGGCGACGTCCTGGAACTCCAGGTCGGTGAAGCCCCACTCGGCCTTGAGCCGACGCCGACGCGCGGCGGGAGGCTCGGGGAGCGCCGCTCGGAGCTCCTCGATCAGTTCGGGCGCAGGCACCACGGGGAGCAGGTCGGGCTCCGGGAAGTAGCGGTAGTCGTCGGCATCCGACTTCGGTCGACCGGGAGAGGTACGTCCGGTGTCTTCGTGCCAGTGCCGCGTCTCTTGCGTGATGGTGCCACCCTTGGCGAGGATCGCGGCCTGGCGCTGGATCTCGTACCGCACGGCGCGCTCGACAGAGCGCATCGAGTTCACGTTCTTCGTCTCGGTGCGGGTGCCGAGCTTTTCCTGGCCGCGCGGCCGCAGCGACACGTTCGCATCGCAGCGGAGGTTTCCGCGCTCCAGGCGCGCCTCCGAGATGCCGAGACCGCGAACGATGTCGCGAATCGTCGCGACGTACGCCTTGGCGAGGGCGGGGGCGGAGTGCTCCGCACCGAAGATCGGCTTGGTGACGATCTCGACGAGCGGCACACCGGCCCGGTTGTAGTCGACGAGCGAGTACTCGGCGCCCTGGATGCGACCGGTCGCGCCGCCCATGTGGGTGAGTTTGCCCGCGTCTTCCTCCATGTGGGCGCGCTCGATCGGCACGGTGACGATCGTGCCGTCTTCGAGCTCGACCTCGACCGATCCCTCGAACGCGATCGGCTCGTCGTACTGCGAGATCTGATAGTTCTTGCCGAGGTCGGGGTAGAAGTAGTTCTTTCGCGCGAAGCGGCTCGAGGGTGCGATCGAGCAGCCGAGGGCGAGGCCCAGGCTGATCGACGAACGGATCGCTTCGGCGTTGACGACCGGCAGGGCGCCGGGGAGCCCCATGTCGACCGGCGCGACGAGCGTGTTCGGCTCGGCGCCGTGGTTCGCCTCGTTCGCCGGGTTCGGCGCCGACGAGAACATCTTGGTCGCGGTGTTGAGCTCGACGTGCACCTCGAAACCGAGGACGGGCTCGAACATCTCGAGCGCCTCGTCGAAGTCCATCAGGGCATCTTTCGCCATCAGATCATTCCTGCTTTCGGTCCCTGAGCCTGTCGAAGGGTGAGAGAGGGGGCCTTGTCGAGGAGCGGTGCGCCCCACTGGTCGACGAGCAACGCCTCGAGCGCCGCGCCGACGCGGTACAGGCGCGCGTCTTCCCGCGCCGGGGCGAGGAACTGGATGCCGACGGGCAGCCCGTCTTCTTCGGCCAGGCCGCTGGGGATCGAGATACCCGGGACGCCCGCGAGGTTGGCAGGGATCGTGGTGATGTCGTTGAGGTACATCTGCAGGGGGTCGTCGATCTTCTCGCCGAGTCGGAAGGCCGTCGTCGGCGCCGAGGGCGTCGCGATGACGTCCACCTGCGCGAAAGCGGCGTCGAAGTCCTGCTGGATCAGCGTGCGCACCTTCTGCGCGCTGCCGTAGTAGGCGTCGTAATAGCCGGCGGACAGCGCGTACGTTCCGAGGATGATGCGGCGCTTGACCTCGGGCCCGAACCCGGCGTCGCGCGTCGCGGCCATGACGTTCTCGACCGTGGGGGCACCCTGCGGGGTCACGCGGAGACCGAATCGCACCGAGTCGAACTTCGCGAGATTGCTCGATGCTTCGGCGGGAAGGATCAGGTAGTACGCGGCGACTCCGTACTCGAAGTGAGGCGCGTTGATCTCCACGATCTCGGCGCCCTGGGCTTCCATGGCAGCCAGCGAGGCGCGGAACGAGTCCGACACGCCCTTCTGGAAGCCGCGGTCGTCGAGCTCGCGGATGACGCCCACTCTCAGGCCCTTCAGGACCTCACCGGTCGCCCCCTCTCGGGCGGCCGCGGCGAATGAGGGCCACGCGTCCGACAACGAAGTGGAATCGTTCGCGTCATGCCCGCCGATCACGTCGTGCAGCAGGCCAGCGTCGAGCACGGTGCGGGTGACCGGACCGACCTGGTCGAGGCTCGAGGCCAGGGCGATCGCGCCGTAGCGGCTGACCCCGCCGTAGGTGGGCTTCACGCCGACCGTTCCGGTGACGTGGGCGGGCTGACGGATCGACCCGCCGGTGTCGGAGCCGAGGGCCAGGGGTGCCTCGAAGGCGGCGACGGCTGCCGCCGAGCCACCGCCGGAACCACCCGGAATGCGGTCGAGATCCCAGGGGTTACGGGTGGGACCGTAGGCGGAGAACTCCGTGGACGAGCCCATCGCGAACTCGTCCATGTTGGTCTTCCCGAGCGGCACGAGACCGGCGGCACGGGAACGAGCGACGACCGTGGCGTCGTAGGGCGACATGTAGCCCTCGAGGATCTTGGAACCGCTGGTGGAGGGCATGTCGGTCGTGACGAGCACGTCCTTCACCGCGAGCGGCACTCCGGCCAGCTCGTGCAGCTGCTCACCGGCGGCGCGACGGCGGTCGATGTCAGCCGCGACGTCGAGGGCGTGGTCGCTGACGTGCAGGAACGCGTGGACGTCGCCATCAACGGCGGCGATGCGGTCGAGGTGCGCCTGCGTGGCTTCGACGCTGGACACCTCGGACGACGAGATCTTCGCGGCCAAGTCGGCCGCGGTCAGGCGGGTGAGATCGGTCACTGCTCTTCTCCCAGGATCGCGGTCACGCGGAATCGCCCGTCTGCCTGGTCGGGGGCGTTCTGCAGCACCTGCTCGCGCGTCAGCTGCGGCTGCACGGCGTCGGGGCGGAAGACGTTCTCGAGCGGGATCGGGTGGCTCGTCGCGACGACCTCGGGGGTCGCCACCTCGGACACCTTCGCGATGTTGTCGACGATGGCATCCAGCTGGCCGGTGAGGCTCTGGACCTCCTCGTCGCTCAACTGGATCCGGGCGAGCACACCGAGATGGCGCACGAGATCAGGAGTGATTTCAGACACCCTCCGATCCTAGTTCGCGTCGTGTTCGCCCTGCGCTCGCGACCGGCATGGCCGGGGAGAGTCGCCGAGCGGGACACGCCTGGGGAGGAACGGTCGATTCGCCTCCGAAATCCTGTGGACACGGATCGCGGCTGTGAACAACGCCCCGCGCGACATGCCTCGCCCTAGGCTGGCCCGGTGACCAGCTTCGATCCGCCCCGTCCCTGGACCCACAGCTACGCCGCCGGTGTCCCCGAGGACCTCGAGCCCCAGACCGGGTCGCTCGTCGACATCGTCGATGCCTCGACCCGCGACTATCCCGACGCTCCGGCGCTCCAGTTCTTCGGACGAGAGACGACGTACGCCGAGATGTCCGCCGAGATCGCGCGCGTCGCAGGCGCGCTGGCCGCTCACGGCGTGCGCGCCGGCGACCCGGTGGCGATCGTGCTGCCGAACTGCCCGCAGCACATCGTTGCGTTCTACGCCGTCCTGCGGCTCGGCGCCGTCGTCGTCGAGCACAACCCGCTCTACACCGCTCGCGAGCTGCGGAAGCAGTTCGAAGACCACGGCGCGAAGCACGCCATCGTCTGGAGCAAGGTCGTGCGCACGGTGCAGGACTTCCCCGCCGACCTGCGGCTGACGACGCTCGTGTCGGTCGACGTGACAGAAGCGATGCCGTTCCGCATGCGCCTGGCGCTTCGCCTCCCGATCGCGAAGGCCCGAGAGTCGCGGGCGGCACTCACCGAGAAGACGCGGGACGCCACCCCCTGGGCCGACCTCGTGCGTCGCGCGCCGCTGCCCGAGACGCACCCGCGTCCCTCGTCGGCCGACCTGGCGATCATCCAGTACACGAGCGGCACCACCGGTACCCCCAAGGGTGCCATGCTGACGCACGCGAATCTCCTCGCCAACGCCGCGCAAGCGCGCGCGTGGGTGCCGCAGATCGTGCGGGGCGAAGGGTGCGTTGTCTATGCCGTCCTGCCGATGTTCCACGCCTACGGGCTCACTCTGTGCCTGACGTTCGCCATGTCGATGGGGGCGCGACTGGTGCTGTTCCCCAAGTTCGATCCCGATCTGGTCCTGGCTGTGACGAAGAAGCACCCCGCGACCTTCCTGCCCCTGGTTCCGCCGATCGCGGAGCGGCTCCTCGCCGCGGCGCAGGCGAAGGGCATCTCGCTCCACGGCACCGACGTGGCGATCTCCGGCGCGATGGCGCTGCCGCACGATCTGGTCGTCCCCTTCGAGAAGGCCACGGGCGGATACCTGGTCGAGGGATACGGTCTGAGCGAGTGCTCCCCCGTCCTCATGGCGAACCCCGTCGCCGACAACCGCGTCGCCGGGACGGTCGGTCTTCCGCTCCCCGGCACCGAGTGTCGTGTCGTCGACCCCGACGACCCGCGCCGCGACGTCGAACGCGGCGAACTGCTGGTTCGAGGACCGCAGGTGTTCTCCGGCTACTACGGCAAGCCCGAAGCGACCGACGAAGTCTTCGTCGACGGGTGGTTCCGCACGGGAGACATCGTCACGATCGATGACGCCGGGTTCGTCCGCATCGTCGACCGGATCAAAGAACTGATCATCACGGGCGGTTTCAATGTCGCGCCCACCGAGGTCGAGAACGTGCTGCGCCAGCACCCCGACGTGGCTGACGTCGCCGTCGTCGGCCTGCCGAATGAGCACTCCGGTGAGGAGGTCGTCGCCGCGGTGGTCCCGACGACGCCCGGCGCGTTCGACGCTGAGGCGGTGCGGGCGTTCGCGCGCGGCATCCTGACGCCCTACAAGGTCCCGCGTCGCATCGTCGTCGTCGACGAACTGCCGAAGTCGCTCATCGGCAAGGTGCTCCGTCGCCAGGTACGGGAGCAGCTCCTTCCGAAGGGGTGATCGCCGCCTGAACGGTGCCGGCTCGCCGAGCGCACCTCCGTGCGGCCTAATGCTCGTCGGCGACCGCGTCCGAGTCTTCGGCCGCACCGCCATCGAGGGCTGCGGGTCCCTGCTCGACCAGGATGCGGAACTGCGCGGCATCCAGGATGCGCAGCCCGAGCTCCTCGGCCTTCGCGAGCTTGGATCCGGCACCCGGTCCCGCCGCGACGAAGTCGGTCTTCTTCGAGACGCTCGAGGCGGCCTTCCCGCCGGCGGCCAGGATCGCTTCTTGCGCGCCTTCACGCGTATAGCCGTCGAGCGAGCCCGTCGCGACCACGGTGAGGCCGGCGAGAACCCCACCCGCCGCGGCGGCGGCCCCGGGCCCGGGGTGCCCCGGCACCGAGAACCGCACCCCGGCAGCCGCCCACCGATCGACGATCTCTCGATGCCAGTCGACCTCGAACCAGTCGATCACGGCGTCGGCGATGATGCCGCCGACCCCCTCGACCGCGGCGAGCTCTTCGCGCGACGCTGCGCGGATGGCATCCAGAGATCCGAACCACTGCGCGAGTGCCCGCGCGGCGACGGGGCCGACATGGCGGATGTTCAGCGAGACGAGCAGACGCCACAGGTCTTTCGTCTTGGCTTTCTCGAGTTCGGCGACCAGCTTGACCGCCTGCTCGGAGGGCAGGACCTCGCGGTAGTCCTTACGGATACCGCGGCGCCGACGCTCGGCCGGATCGAGGTCTTCCGCCCCGGGTGGGTACGAAGCGGGACCAAGCTTCTGAAACGGCGCTCGACGCACGAGTTCGCCGGTGTCCGGGTCGACCTTGCGCTCACCCGTTTCGGAATCGCGGACGACGACCTCGATCGGAACCAGCTCTTCGACGGTCAGGTCGAACAACCCGGCCTCGGTGTCGAGCGGCGGACGCTCGGGCACGTCCGGCTGCGTGAGCGCGGCCGCCGTGACCTCACCGAGAGCCTCGATGTCGAGAGCACCGCGCGAGCCGATGTGCTCGACGCGGCCTCGCACCTGCGCGGGGCACGAGCGCGCATTGGGACACCGCAGGTCGATGTCGCCCTCTTTCGCGGGCCGAAGAGGCGTGCCGCACTCGGGACAATCCGCCGGCATCACGAAGGCTCTCTCGGTCCCGTCGCGCAGCTCGACCACGGGGCCGAGCACCTCGGGGATGACGTCGCCGGCCTTTCGCAGGACCACGGTGTCGCCGATGAGGACACCCTTGACCTTGACCACGTCTTGATTGTGCAGAGTCGCCTGGCGCACCACGCTGCCTGCGACCTTCGCCGGTTCCATCACCGCGAACGGCGTCGCGCGGCCGGTGCGACCGACCGAGACGACGATGTCGAGCAGCTTCGTGTTCACCTGCTCGGGCGGGTACTTGTACGCGATCGCCCACCGCGGGGCACGGCTGGTCGCGCCGAGCTCGTCGTGCAAGGCGAGCTCGTCGACCTTGACCACCACGCCGTCGATCTCGTGCTCGACGTCGTGTCGGTGTTCGCCGTAGTGCGCGACGAACGACAGCACGCCGTCGATGCTCGACTCGACGCGGCTGTAGGGCGACGTGGGGAGTCCCCACGACGCGAGGAGCTCGTAGATCTCGCTCTGCGCCGCAACGGGGGGATCGGGCCACGCGCCGATCCCGTGCACGTACAGCGACAGGGAGTCGATTCGCGCGAGGCCCGCTTCGAGTTCGAGACCGCTCTTCTTCTCGATCTGCTGACGCAGACCACCGCTGGCCGCGTTCCGCGGGTTGGCGAAGGCGGGGAACCGGCGCGCCGCAGCCTGCTCCGCCTTCTCTTCGTCGAACGCGCGCGCACCACGTCGACCGGCGGCACGCTCTCGCGCCTCGGCAACGGCGCGCTCCCGGAACTCCCCCTGGAGGCGGTTGAGGTTCTCGAACTTCGCGACGGGGATGAAGACCTCTCCGCGCACCTCCACGAGGGCCGGATGGCCCTCTCCCGAGAGCTCACGCGGCACACCCGCGAGGCGAAGCGCGTTCTCGGTGACGATCTCGCCCACGCGCCCGTCGCCGCGCGTCGCCGCCGAGGTCAGCACGCCGTTCTCGTACCTCAGGCTGATCGCCAGGCCGTCGATCTTGAGCTCGCTGAGCCAGTGCACCTTTCGCCCCGCGGCGGCTTCGGTCTTGACCGCCCAATCGCGCAGCTCGTCGGGCGAGAACACGTTGTCGAGACTGAGCATGCGCTCGGCGTGCTCGATCGTCGCGAGATCCGTGGCGCCGGCCGCACCGACCGACAGCGTCGGGCTGTCCTGCCCCTGCAGCTCGGGGTGAAGCCGCTCGAGCGCCTCGAGCCGATGCATCCAGCCGTCGTACGTCGCGTCGTCGACGAGCTCGGCATCGCGACCGTAGTACGCCTCCCGGGCGTCGACGATGCGCTGGGTCAGGTCGGCCGCCTCCGTGCGCGCGTCGTCGAGGGAGAGGTCGGGAAGCTGATCGTGCTCGGTCACGGATCCAGCTTAGGGAGAGGCTCCGACATCGAGCGCGGGCCTTGCGGGAGCGTGTCGAGCGGAGGATGAGGGACGACGGGAGGGAGATTCCGACGCGGCAATCCTCCGCTCGTCCCTCGTCCTCCGCCCGTCACGCCACCCGCGCGCAGCGCCGTCCGCCCGTCGCTCCACCGGCGCTTAGCGCCTTCCGCCTGTCCCGACGCCGCGCCTTCGCGACAGCGCTCAGACCTCGACCGGCACCGCCGACACGGTCCGGTCGATCGTGAACTGCCCGATCACGCGCGTGCCGTCGTAGAGCACCGCCGTCTGACCCGGCGCCACCCCGTCGAACGGAACCTCGGGCCGCACCGTCAGCATCCCGTCCTCCAGCGACGCGAGAGCGGGAACCGGATCGGCGTGGGCACGGATCTGCACGTCGCACGCGAACGCCGACGCCACGGGCGCCCGGCCCGCCCAGGTGAAGCGCTCCCCCGCGATCTCGGCGCAGGCGAGCGCCTCTTTCGGGCCGACCACGACGGTGTTGTTGACCGGCCGCACCTCGAGGACGAACCTCGGCTTGCCGTCCGCGGCGGGGACGCCCAGCTGCAGCCCTCGACGCTGGCCGACGGTGAACGCGTGCGCCCCGTCGTGGGTTCCCACCACGGCTCCCGAACGGTCGAGGATCTCGCCCTTCTCGGCGCCGACCTTGTCAGCGAGCCAGCCGCGGGTGTCACCGTCGGGGATGAAGCAGATGTCGTGGCTGTCGGGCTTCTGCGCCACCGTCAGGCCGCGCTCCTCCGCCTCGGCGCGCACGAGCGCCTTCGACGGGGTCGAGCCCAGCGGGAAATAGGTGTGAGCGAGCTGTTCGGCCGTCAGCACGCCCAGGACGTACGACTGGTCCTTGGCGTTGTCCGACGCCCGGTGCAGCTCGCGTCCTTCCGGCGTGTCGACGAGGGTGGCGTAGTGCCCGGTGCAGACGGCGTCGAACCCGAGCTCGATCGCGCGCTCGAGGAGCGCGGCGAACTTGATCTTCTCGTTGCATCGCATGCAGGGGTTGGGCGTCCGACCCGCACGGTACTCCGCGACGAAATCGTCGATCACGTCATCGCGGAACCGCTCGGAGAAGTCCCAGACGTAGAACGGCATCCCGAGCCTGTCTGCCGCGCGTCGCGCGTCCATCGCGTCCTCGATCGTGCAGCATCCGCGACTCCCCGCACGGAGCGTGCCGCCCGCGCGCGAGAGCGCCAGGTGCACGCCGACGACGTCGTGGCCCGCGTCGACGGCGCGCGCCGCCGCCACCGCGGAATCGACGCCACCGCTCATCGCCGCCAGAACTCGCATCGTCCCAGTCTACGAAGCCTGACCTGAACGGGCTCCGGATGCCACAGCCCGGGCGTAGGCGTCCGGAAGCAGGGTGAGGACCGCATCGACGTCCGCCGCGGTGGAGGTGCGTCCAAGGGTGAAACGGAGCACCGAACGCGCCGCACGCTCCCCCAGCCCCAGAGCCAGGACCACGTGAGACGGCTCGGCGACTCCGGCCTGGCACGCCGACCCGGTGGAAACCGCGACCCCCGCCATGTCGAGGAGGAACAGCAGCGTCTCGCCCGCGGCATCCGGAAACAGGACGTGCGCATTCCCGGGGAGCCGGTTGACGGGGTCGCCCAGCAGCCGAGCCTCGGGAATCGAACGACGGATGCCGTCGATCAGCCGATCGCGCAGGGCGCTCAGTCGCCGCGTCTCGCTCTCACGTTCGGCCTCGGCGGCGGTGGCCGCCGCCGCGAAGGCGGCCGCCCCGGCGACGTCCTGGGTACCGGCGCGGAGCCCCCGCTGTTGTCCCCCGCCGTGCACCAGAGGCGTCAGGGTCGCGTGGCGCGACACCACGGCCGCTCCGACGCCGACGGGACCACCGACCTTGTGCGCCGACACCGACAGCGCGGCCAGGCCGCCGCTCGCCGTGCCCGCCCCCCGCCAGCCGGCGAAATCGATCGGGACCTGTCCGAGGGCCGAGACCGCGTCGAGATGGAGGGGCACTCCGGCCGCGGATGCCACGGACGCCAGGTTTGCGGCATCCTGCACCGTCCCGACCTCGTTGTTCGCCACGAGGGCCGTCGCGAGCGCCGCGCCGGGGAGGGCGGCGGCGAAGGCGTCGGTGCCGATGCGTCCCGCATGGTCCAGAGCTACCGCCCGGACGTCGGCGCCCTCAGCGGACGCGAGCCAGCCGATGACGTCGAGCGTGGCGTGGTGCTCTCCGTCGGGGAGGACCACGGTGTCGGCTCCGTGAGGACGCGCCCACCACAGTCCCTTCAGGGCGAGGTTCGCCGCCTCGGTACCTCCGGAGGTGAAGACGATCTCGATCGGTTGGCACCGCAGGACGCGCGCGAGCTCGTCGCGGGCGTCCTCGAGCAGGCGCCGCGCAGCTTGGCCGGCACCGTGGATCGAGGACGGGTTGCCCAGCACCTCGTGGGCGGCCAGCCAGGCATCACGGGCTTCTGCGCGCAGTGGAGTGGTCGCTGCGTGATCGAGGTAGACCTGCATCCCGCTTTCCCTCCCGACGACGCGCGCCGCCTTCACTACCCTAGATCTCATGGTCCGACCCGAGCCTGTCCTTTCCCCGCACGCCGGCCTGCTCGACGACGCTTTCGACAACCTCGGCGTGACGCTCGGTCCCGACGGAGGCACCCTGCGCGTGTGGTCGGCTCACGCCGATGCGATGCAGCTCCTCGTGTTCGACGACGTCGATCTCGACTGGGCGACCGAGACGCTCACGATGGCGCCGACGGGTGGCGGGGGGTTCGAGGTCACGACTCCCCTGCTGCGCCCGGGTGCGCGCTACGCGATCCGCGTCGGGGGGCCGCACGGCCCGGGCAACACCTTCAACCCGCAGACGCTCCTCATCGAGCCCTACTCGCGCGGACTCGTCTCCGGATCCTTCGGCGACTGGCGCTCCGTCGTCGTCGACGGCGCCTTCGACTGGGGCGCGTCCACCAAGCCGCAGGTGCCGATGGACCGCACCGTCATCTACGAGGGCCATGTCAAAGGCCTGACGAAGCGGCATCCGTTCATCCCGCCCGCCCTGCACGGCACGTACGCCGGCCTCGCGCACCCCGCGATGATCGAGCACTTCCAGTCGCTCGGTATCACGAGCGTCGAACTGCTTCCCGTGCACGCTTTCGCGACCGAGCCGCGCCTGCTCCAGCTCGGCCTCACCAATTACTGGGGCTACAACTCGCTGAACTTCTTCACCCCGCACGCCGCGTACGCCACGGCCGCAAGCCGCGCCGAGGGGCCCGAGGCCGTCCTGCGCGAATTCAAGGGAATGGTCAAGCTCCTGCACGAGGCCGGCCTCGAGGTGATCCTCGACGTGGTCTACAACCACACGGCGGAAGAGAGTATCGGCGGTCCACGGACGAGCCTGCGCGGCATCGACAACCGCTCCTATTACCGACAGACCGACGACGGCGTCTACATCGACGAGACCGGATGCGGAAATGCGGTGAACACGTCGACGGATGCCGCTGCGCGCCTCGTCCTGGACTCGTTGCGGTACTGGACGAACGAGGTGCAGATCGACGGCTTCCGCTTCGACCTCGCGGTGACGCTCGGGCGCGACGCGAACCATTCCTTCACGCCCGACCATCCGCTGCTGCAGGCTATCCGCGACGACGAGCACCTGGCCGGGACCAAGCTCATCGCCGAGCCGTGGGACGTGGGCATGGGCGGGTGGCAGACGGGCGCCTTCGGTGAGGGCTGGCACGAGTGGAACGACCGCTACCGCGATCGGGTGCGCAACTTCTGGCTGAGCGACATCGACTACGCCCGCCGGGCCGACACAGCCCCGGTCGGCATCGGGGGTTTCGCGACGCGACTCGCCGGTTCGTCCAACACGTTCAGCGAGGACCGCGGGCCGCTCGCGAGTATCAACTTCGTCACCGCGCATGACGGATTCACGCTCCGCGACCTGGTCTCGTACGACGTCAAGCACAATCTCGGCAACGGCGAGCAGAACCGCGACGGCGCCGACACGAACCGCTCGTTCAACCACGGCGCCGAGGGACGCACCGACGACGAACACGTGCTCGCCACGCGCCGCAAAGCGATGCGCAACCTCATGGGCACGCTCCTGCTGTCGGCGGGCGTCCCGATGATCACGGCGGGCGACGAGATGGGCCGCACCCAACGCGGCAACAATAACGCGTACTGTCACGACTCGACCCTCACGTGGCTGTCGTGGGACCTCGCGCCCTGGCAACGCGACCTGTTCGCCCACACGCAGCGCCTCCTGCAGCTGCGGCGCGAGAACCCGGCGCTGCGCCCGAAGCGTTTCGCCCGCGCGGGAGAGAGCATTCCCTCGGCCTCGGTGATGGAGTGGTTCGACGAGCGGGGCGAGACCATGTCGGGCGAGCGGTGGACCGATCCGTCGCACCGGACCCTGCAGTACCTGGCGACCTCGACGCCCGAGGACGAGGAGCTCAATCGCATCCTGCTCATCGTGCACGGCAACGAGCGCGCGATCGACGTGACGCTGCCGACGCTGGAGCCGGGCGTCGCGTTCGTCTCGCTCTGGTCGAGCGAGGAAGAGGCCCCGACCGAGCACGGCAAACGCTTCGCCGCGGGAGATGTGCTCGCCGTCGCGGGAACGTCAATGAGACTGTTCCGCGTCGAGTAACCGGGCCGTCGTGTCAAGGCCGGGAGAATGGATGCCGTGAGGTCGGCGGGCCGCGATAGGTTCGGATCGTGGCCACCACGACGACTCCTACGCCCGTACGTCCCTGGCGCAGCGGCGCCTCGATTCCCGAGCGCCCGGTCAAACCGACGCCGACCGCGAAGGGCGTGGTGACGCCGCGTATCCCGCTCGCGCTCCCCCACCCCAGCGTGCCGGGCGGACGATTCCGCCCGTCGGCGTACGTCGGCGAAGCCGTCCCCTTCACGGTGACCGCATTCCGCGAAGGGCATGACCGCATCGGCGTGCACGTGAGGTTGTTCTCGCCCTCCGGCGACGAGTCGCTGCACCGGCTCAGCCCCCTGAACGACGGGTTCGACCGGTGGTCCACGCTCGTTGCTCCGCTCGAGCAGGGCATTTGGCGATTCCGTTTCGAAGCTTTCGCCGACGAGTTCGCGACGTGGGAGCACGCGGCCGACGTCAAGATCGCCGCGGGGGTCGACTCCGCTCTCATGCGCGAGATCGGTGCCCGGCTGTTCGACCGCGCGCGCGGAGAGAAGAAGCGCCCCGGCAGCGACAAGGACGTGCTGTACGAGGCAGCGCGCGCGCTGCGCGACCCGGACACGCACGATGACGTCGCCCTCGAGATCGTCCGCAGCCCAGAGATCGCCGCCATCTTCGCGGCCAGGCCCGTGATGGGCTTGGTCTCGGTGGGGCGTGAGACGGAGCTGCTCGTCGAGCGTGAGCGCGCCGGCGTCGGCGCGTGGTACGAGTTCTTCCCCCGATCCGAGGGCGCGACGCGCGCCGAAGACGGAACCGTCGTGAGCGGAACCTTCCGCACCGCGACGGACCGTCTACCGGGGGTCGCCGGCATGGGCTTCGACGTGCTGTACCTGCCGCCGATCCACCCCATCGGCGAGAGCAATCGCAAGGGCCCGAACAACACCCTCGTCACGTCGCCCGGCGACCCCGGCTCGCCGTGGGCCATCGGCGGTCCGGCGGGCGGACACGACGCCGTGCAGCCCGACCTCGGGACTCTCGACGACTTCCGCGACTTCGTCTCGGCCGCACGCGCCCAGGGCATCGAGGTCGCCCTCGACCTGGCCCTCCAGGCCTCGCCCGACCACCCGTGGGTGACGGAGCATCCCGAGTGGTTCACGACGCTGCCCGACGGCTCGATCGCCTACGCCGAGAATCCGCCGAAGAAGTACCAGGACATCTACCCGGTCAACTTCGACAACGACCCCGACGGCATCCGCGCCGAGGTCTTGCGGATCGTGCGGCACTGGATCGCCCAGGGCGTCCGCATCTTCCGCGTCGACAACCCGCACACCAAGCCCCTGCAATTCTGGGAGTGGCTGATCGCGACCGTCAGCGCCGAAGAGCCCGACGTCGTCTTCCTCGCCGAGGCGTTCACGCGCCCCGCCCCGCTGCAGGGACTCGCCATGGCCGGGTTCCAGCAGAGCTACACCTACTTCACGTGGCGGAACACGAAGGAAGAGCTCGAGGAGTTCTTCTCGGGCCTCGCGCACGAGACCTCCGACTTCCTGCGCCCCAATCTCTTCGTCAACACCCCCGACATCCTCACCGAGTACCTGCAGTTCGGCGGCCGTCCGGCCTACAAGATCCGCGCGGCGCTGGCGGCGACGGCCGCGCCGACCTATGGCGTCTACGCCGGTTACGAGCTCTATGAGAACGTGGCTCGTCCGGGGTCGGAAGAGAACATCGACAACGAGAAGTACGAGTACAAGTTCCGCGATTGGGCGGGTGCCGAGGCGGCGGGCGATTCCCTCGCTCCCTACCTGCGCATGCTGAACCAGGCGCGCCGCGACCACCCCGCTCTGCGCCAGCTTCGCAATCTCGACGTGCACTGGAGCGACGACGACGCGATCCTGGTCTATTCGAAGCACCTCGACGCGGCGCTCTCCCCCACCGGTGAGAGCGACACGATCATCGTGGTCGCCAATGTCGACCCGCACTCGGCGCGGCAGAGCACGGTGCACCTCGACACCACGGTGTGGGGCGTCGAGCCCGGCACCCCTTACGAGGTGGAAGACCTCGTGACCGGTCAGGTGTGGACCTGGGCCGATCACAACTTCGTGCGCTTGGACGCGTTCGACGAACCCGTGCACATCCTGCACGTGAAGGAGGTCCGATGAGCACGCTTCCCGCCGAGCTCCTGGATGCCGTCGCCTACGGCACGCATCACGATCCGCACAGCGTCCTCGGTGCGCACAAGACCGCGGAGGGGTGGGTGATCCGCGTTCGTCGCCCCCTCGCCAAGGACGTGGTCGCCGAACTCGACGACGGCACGACGGCCGTTCTGTCGCACGTGCGCGGCGGCATCTGGGAGGGATCCGTCCCAGGTCACCCCGGTGCCTACCGCGTCCGCTCGACCTATGACGACGGCGTCGGTCACGTCGCCGACGATCCGTACCGCTTCCCACCATCGGTCGGCGAGCTCGACCTGCACCTCATCGCCGAGGGCCGACACGAGGAACTGTGGCGCGTCCTCGGAGCGCACGTGCGCGAGATCGACGGAATCTCCGGCACCGCCTTCACCGTCTGGGCTCCCAATGCACGGGCGCAGCGCGTGATCGGCGACTTCAACGGCTGGGACGGACAGGGCAGCGCGATGCGCTCCATGGGGTCCAGCGGGATCTGGGAGCTCTTCGTGCCGGGCGTGGGCGTCGGCGCACGCTACAAGTTCGAGATCCTCGCTCGCAGTGGCGCGTGGGTGCAGAAAGCCGACCCGATGGCGCGCCTCGCCGAAGTTCCGCCGGCGACTGCTTCGGTCGTCACGGATTCGGCCTACACCTGGTCGGACGACAGCTGGATCGCGGAGCGCTCGAACAGCGCTCCCATCGACCGTCCGATGTCGATCTACGAGCTCCACCTCGGCTCATGGAAGCAGGGGCTGTCGTATCGCGACGCCGCGGACGAGATCATCGCCTACGTGGGTGCTCAGGGCTTCACCCACGTCGAGTTCCTGCCGCTCGCCGAACACCCGTTCGGCGGCTCCTGGGGCTACCAGGTCTCGGGCTACTACGCCCCGACGAGCCGCTTCGGCGACCCCGACGACCTGCGCTACCTGATCGACCGCCTGCACCAGGCGGGCATCGGCGTGATCATGGACTGGGTCCCCGGTCACTTCCCCAAGGATGAGTTCGCGCTCGCGCGCTTCGACGGGGAGGCGCTCTACGAGCACCCCGACCCCCGCCGCGGTGAGCACAAGGACTGGGGAACGCTCATCTTCGACTACGGCCGCAACGAGGTGCGCAACTTCCTCGTCGCGAACGCGCTCTACTGGTTCGAAGAGTTCCACGTCGATGGTTTGAGAGTGGATGCCGTCGCCTCCATGCTCTATCTCGACTACTCCCGCAACGACGGCGAGTGGGCCCCCAACCAGTTCGGCGGGCGCGAAAACCTCGAGGCGATCCGCTTCCTGCAGGAGGTCAACGCGACCTCGTACAAGCGCTACCCCGGTATCGCGATGATCGCCGAGGAGTCCACGAGCTTCCCGGGTGTCACCGCGCCCACGTCCCACGCCGGCCTCGGTTTCGGCTTCAAGTGGAACATGGGGTGGATGAACGACTCCCTGCAGTACATCGCGCGTGACCCGATGTACCGCTCTCACCACGAGGGAGAGCTGTCGTTCTCGTTCGTGTACGCGTTCAGTGAGAACTTCATCCTTCCGATCAGCCACGACGAGGTCGTGCACGGCAAGGGCAGCCTCTTCGGACGGATGCCGGGAGACCACTGGCAGAAGCTCGCGAACATGCGCGCGTTCCTGGCGTACATGTGGGGCCACCCCGGCAAGCAGCTGCTGTTCATGGGCCAGGAGTTCGGCCAGATGTCGGAGTGGTCCGAGGGCCGCGGCTTGGACTGGTGGATGCTCGACCAGCCGTCTCACGCGCAGTTGCACGACTTCGTGGCCGAGCTCAACCGCGTCTACAAGGAGCACGCTCCGCTGTGGTCTCGCGATCACGACGGAGCGGCGTTCTCGCGCCTGGGCGCACCCGCCTGGAACCCGAACGTGCTGGCTTTCGCCCGTCGCGATCACCACGGCAACACGATCGCCGTGCTGTGCAACTTCTCGGGCGTGCCCCTCGGCGACTTCCCGATCGACCTCCCCGAGGCGGGGACGTGGACCGAGGTCCTCAACAGCGACGCCGAAGCCTTCGGCGGCTCGGGTCAGGGCAACTTCGGCGCCGTGACGACGGACGCGCGCGGAAGCGCCGTTCTCACTCTGCCGCCCCTCGGGGTCCTCTGGCTCCAGCACTCG
>NZ_JARHXC010000010.1:0-4415 GCF_029222405.1 Microbacterium sp. Kw_RZR3
ACAGCGTGCCGACGATCCGGTCGCCGTCGACCACGGCGACGATGTCGGCCTCGCCCACGAGCGCGAACACCTCACGGGGATCGCCGACCTGCGTCACCTCGACCAGCGGCGCGTCCGTCCGGGCGATGTCGCCGAGGGTGGCATCCGGGAGCGCCGTGGCCAGGCGCGGAGCGGGAACGATGCCGCGGAAGTCGGTCAGGGCGATCACGCCGTCGTCGCGGGGATCGGCGACGACGATCCCGCGGCCCGGCACGGGAGGGAGGATGAGACGTGCGTCGGCGACGGTCGCCGACGGGGGAAGGACGAGCGGAGCGTCCCACGCCACGGGCTGCGCCTTGACCCAGCCGACCGCGTCCACGAGCTCGGGCAGCGGCAGATCCTGCGGCAGGACGCCGAGACCGCCACGGCGCGCCAGCGTCGCCGCCAACCGCGTCCCGGTGACCGAGTTCATGTTGGCCGAAACCAGCGGCAGGGTCGCCCCGCTGCCGTCCCCCGGGGCGAGGTCCACATCGAGGCGGCTGCGCACCTCCGAATGCCGCGGGACGAGGAAGACGTCCGAGTAGGTCAGATCGACGTCAGGCTGAGCACCGGAGAACTCCATGGCATCCACCTCACCACATCAGGGGAATGTAAAGACCCGGAAGCCGTCCAGATTCCTCGGCTAGGGTTGAGAGAGTGCGTGACGGTGACGTCGTGCGCATTCCACACGAATCTTCATCGAGGAAAGCAGGCGATCGACTGTGTCGAGCCAGGTGACGGGCGTCGGTACTTCGAGCGAGGGCGAGTTCGGCGCGAACGAGTGGCTCGTAGACGAACTCTACGAACAGTTCAAAGTCGACAAGCACTCCGTGGACAAGGCCTGGTGGCCGATTCTGGAGGCGTACCACCCGGTCGTCGACGGATCCGCCGCGGCCGGCAGTCCTCCCTCGGCCCCCGCGGCCGAGCCGAAGCCCGTGACGGCCCCCATTCCCGTGGTCGGTCAGGCTCCCGTGGCCCGCACCACGACGAAGCCCGCGGCTCCCCAGCCGATCCCCGCGCAGGCGCCCGCCGCGGCGCCCTCGTCGGGGACCGAGAGCACCGAAGAAGACCGCGTGACGGTCCTGAAGGGGATGCCGAAGGCACTGGCATCCAACATGGACGACTCGCTGACGGTCCCGACGGCGACGAGCGTCCGCACGATCCCGGCGAAGCTGATGATCGACAACCGCATCGTCATCAACAACCACATGTCGCGCACGCGCGGCGGCAAGGTGAGCTTCACGCACCTCATCGGGTGGGCGCTGATCCAGGCGCTCAAGGAGTTCCCGAGCCAGAACGTCTCCTACGCCGAGATCGACGGCAAGCCCTCGGTCGTGGCGCCCGCGCACATCAACCTGGGCATCGCGATCGACATGCCCAAGCCCGACGGGTCGCGCGCCCTCCTCGTGCCGAGCATCAAGCGCGCCGACACCCTCACGTTCGGCGAGTTCCTCGCCTCGTACGAAGACCTCGTGCGCCGTGCGCGCAACAACAAGCTGACCCCGGCCGACTTCCAGGGCACCACGATCTCGCTGACGAACCCCGGCGGCATCGGCACGGTGCACTCGGTCCCCCGCCTCATGCGCGGCCAGGGCGCGATCATCGGCGCCGGTGCGCTCGACTACCCGGCCGAGTTCCAGGGCGCGAGCGAGAAGACGCTCAACGAGTTCGCGATCGGCAAGACGATCACCCTCACCAGCACCTACGACCACCGCGTCATCCAGGGGGCGGGCTCGGGCGAGTTCCTCAAGAAGGTGCACGAGCTGCTCATCGGGCAGCGCGGCTTCTACGACGACATCTTCGCGGCGCTGCGCATTCCGTACGCACCGATCCACTGGGCCGCCGACATCAACGTCGACATTTCGGAGCGCATCGACAAGAGCGCACGCGTGCAGGAGCTCATCAACTCCTACCGCGTCCGCGGCCACCTCATGGCCGACATCGACCCGCTCGAGTACGTCCAGCGCACGCACCCCGACCTCGAGATCGAGTCGCACGGACTCACGTTCTGGGACCTCGACCGCGAGTTCGTGACCGGGGGTCTCGGCAACCGGCGGGTGGCGAAGCTCCGCGACATCCTCGGCGTTCTGCGCGACTCGTACTGCCGCACCATCGGCGTCGAGTACATGCACATCCAAGACCCCGTGCAGCGCACCTGGTTCCAGAACAACGTCGAGGTCAAGTACACCAAGCCCGGCCACGACGAGCAGCTGCGCATCCTGTCGAAGCTGAACCAGGCCGAGGCGTTCGAGACCTTCCTGCAGACGAAGTACGTCGGCCAGAAGCGCTTCAGCCTCGAGGGCGGCGAGTCGCTCATCCCGCTGCTCGACCAGATCCTTCAGGGCGCCGCATCCAAGGGCCTCGACGGCGCCGCGATCGGCATGGCCCACCGCGGTCGTCTCAACGTGCTGACCAACATCGGCGGCAAGACGTACGGCCAGGTCTTCCGCGAGTTCGAGGGCGCCGTCGCCGTGGGCAGCAAGCGCGGCTCGGGCGACGTGAAGTACCACCTCGGAACCGAGGGCACCTTCGTCGGCGACAACGGCGAAGAGCTCCCCGTGTACCTCGCTGCGAACCCGTCGCACCTCGAGACCGTCGACGGCGTGCTCGAGGGCATCGTCCGCGCCAAGCAGGACCGCAAGCCCATCGGGACCTTCTCGTGGCTGCCCATCCTCGTGCACGGCGACGCCGCGTTCGCGGGTCAGGGCGTCGTCGTCGAGACGCTGCAGATGTCGCAGCTGCGCGGCTACCGCACCGGCGGCACGATCCACGTCGTGGTGAACAACCAGGTCGGCTTCACCACCACGCCGACCGACGCCCGCACCTCGGTGTACGCCACCGACGTCGCCAAGACGATCCAGGCTCCCGTCCTGCACGTGAACGGCGACGACCCCGAGGCCGTCGTCCGCGCCGCGGAGCTCGCGTTCATGTACCGCGAGGAGTTCCACCGCGACGTCGTGATCGACCTCGTCTGCTACCGCCGCCGCGGTCACAACGAGGGCGACGACCCCTCGATGACGCAGCCGCTGATGACGAACCTCATCGAGGCGAAGCGCTCGGTCCGTCGCCTGTACACCGAGTCGCTCGTCGGCCGTGGTGACATCACCGAAGACGAGTACGAGCAGGCCAAGCAGGACTTCCAGAACCGTCTCGAAGTCGCTTTCGCCGACACGCACGAGGCCGAGACCGGGACGAACCCCGTCATCTCGACCGAGGCCGCCGACGACGTGCCGACCGGCGCGCCCGAGACGACCGGCGTGTCGCGAGAGGTCGTCCACCACATCGGCGACGCCTTCGTGAACAAGCCCGACGGCTTCACGGTGCACAACAAGCTCCAGCAGCTGCTCGAGAAGCGATTCGACATGAGCCGCAACGGCGGCATCGACTGGGCCTTCGGCGAGCTCCTCGCCTTCGGCTCGGTGCTCATGGAAGGAACGCCCGTCCGCCTCGCGGGTCAGGACTCGCGCCGCGGCACGTTCGTGCAGCGTCACGCGGTGCTTCACGACCGCAAGAACGGCCAGGAGTGGCTACCGCTCGCGAACCTGAGCGAGAACCAGGGTCGATTCTGGGTCTACGACTCGCTGCTGAGCGAGTACGCCGCGATGGCGTTCGAGTACGGCTACTCGGTCGAGCGCTCCGACGCGCTCGTGCTGTGGGAGGCGCAGTTCGGCGACTTCGCGAACGGCGCCCAGTCGGTCATCGACGAGTTCATCTCGTCGGCCGACCAGAAGTGGGCGCAGCAGTCGAGCGTCGTGCTGCTGCTCCCCCACGGCTACGAGGGTCAGGGTCCCGACCACTCGTCGGCACGCATCGAGCGCTACCTGCAGATGTGCGCGCAGGACAACATGATCGTCGCGCGTCCCTCGACGCCCGCGTCGTACTTCCACCTGCTGCGTCGCCAGGCGTACCAGCGCCCCCGCCGTCCGCTCATCGTCTTCACCCCGAAGGCCATGCTGCGCCTGCGCGGGGCGACGAGCCCGGTCGAGGACTTCCTCGAGGGGCGCTTCGAGCCGGTGCTCGACGATGACCGCGGTCTCGACGGCGGCGCCGTGAAGCGCGTGCTGCTGCACGCCGGAAAGATCCACTGGGATCTGCGGGCCGAGCTCGACAAGAACCCGAACCCCGAGATCGCCCTCGTCCGGCTCGAGCAGTACTACCCGGCGCCGATCGAAGAGCTCACCCGCGCGCTCGACCAGTACCCGAACGCCGAACTGGTGTGGGTGCAGGACGAGCCCGAGAACCAGGGCGCGTGGCCCTTCATCGCGCTCGAGGTCGACGACAAGCTGGGTCGCCCGATCCGCGTCATCTCGCGCGCTGCCGCAGCCTCCACGGCGACCGGCTCACCCAAGGTGCACGCGAACGAGCACGCCGCGATCATGAAGGCTGCTCTCGAGCGC
>NZ_JARHXC010000110.1:0-1744 GCF_029222405.1 Microbacterium sp. Kw_RZR3
CGACGACGACGGGCGACGCGTGCTCGAGCTGTCCGACGGCACCACCGTCACCGCCGACGAGCTTCTCGTGGCCACCGGCCGCGTTCCCCGCACCACCGACCTCGGCCTCGAGACCGTCGGGCTGGAAGAGGGGTCGTGGCTCGACGCCGACGACACCCTCCTCGTGCGGGGCTTCGACTGGTTGTACGCCGTCGGCGATGTCAACCACCGCGCGCTCCTGACCCACCAGGGCAAGTACCAGGCCCGCGCCGCGGGCGACGTGATCGCCGCGCGGGCGCAGGGTGGCGAGGTCGACGACGCCCCGTGGGGCGCTCATGTCGCCACCGCCGACCACGACGCGGTGCCGCAGGTGACGTTCACCGATCCCGAGGTGGCATCCGTCGGTCTCACCGCCGCCGCCGCCGAGAAGCGCGGGCTGAACGTGAAGGTGCTCGACTACGACCTGGCGCACGTCGCGGGCTCCAGCGAGCAGTCCGACGCGTACGTCGGCAAGGCCCGCGTGATCGTCGACCTCGACCGTGGCGTTCTCGTCGGGGCGACGTTCGTCGGTCCCGACATCGCCGAGCTGCTGCACTCCGCGACGATCGCCATCGTCGGCGAAGTGCCGATCAAGCGGCTCTGGCACGCCGTGCCGTCGTACCCCACGGTCAGCGAGGTCTGGCTGCGCCTCCTCGAGACGCTCGGCCGCGACAGCGCGTAATCTGGCGCCATGCCGCGTTCCGTCGCGCTCATCCGCGGGGTCGGTGGACCCACGGCGATGAAGATGCCCGCACTGCGCGAGGTGTTGGCATCCGCCGGTCTCGGCGAGGTCGAGACGCTCCAGGTGGCGGGGAACGTCGTGCTCGACGACGGCGGCCGCTCCCCCGACGAGATCGCACGGGCGATTCGGGATGCCGTGCGCGCAGCGTTCGGCCACGACCTTCCGGTGATCGTTCGCTCGCACGCCGAGCTCGCCGATGCGCACGCCCGGAACCCGTTCGCCGACGCCTCGGAGGGACGCTGGGTGCAGACGGTGTTCCTCGACGCGGCGCCGGTCGTCGCGCTCGAGGTGCCCGATGGCATGCCCGAGGAGGCCGTGCTCGACGGCCGCGAGGTGTTCGTGCGGTATCCCGAGGGCATCGGCGGGTCGAAGCTGCAGGCCGGCTGGTTCGAGAAGCGCCTCGGTGTCACCGGTACCGCCCGCAACGCGAACACGATCGCGAAGCTCGTCGCGCTGAGCGTCTGAGCCGCGGGGACCCCGCGCCTCGCGCTCTACGCTCCGTGCCGCCACGACCACGCATAAACGCGATCTACGCACATAAACACGCGCACCACGCGTTTATGCAAGCAAACAGCGTTTATGCCGCGGCACTCCGCGCGCGGCACCCCGCGCCTCATCGAGGCATCCCAGCCCGCGGCACCGAGGCGCGCCGCCAGCGCGTGCCCACTCGCACACCGACGCGGGCCCAATCCGCCACGCCCACATCCATAAACGCGATCCACGCACATAAACACGTGCGCCACGCGTTTATGCGAGCAAACGGCGTTTATGCCGCCGCAGCCCGCCCCGCAGCACCCAGCGCGCCGCCAGCGCAGCCCGCCCCGCAGCACCCAGCGCGCCGCCAGCGCGGCCCGCCCTCGCACCGGCCAGAGCCCCGCCAACGCATGCCCGCTCGCACACCCGCGCGGCCCCAACCCGCCATGCCCACACCCATAAACGCGATCCACGCGCATAAACACGAGCACCACGCGTTTATGCGAGCAA
>NZ_JARHXC010000111.1:0-15741 GCF_029222405.1 Microbacterium sp. Kw_RZR3
CGAGATCTCAGTCGGCGAGCAGGTCGGGTCGACGTTCCCGCGTGCGTTCCAGCTGCTGCTCGCGCCGCCAGGTCGCCACCGCGCCATGGTTTCCACTGAGAAGAACCGGTGGCACCTCGCGCTCGCGCCACACGGCCGGCTTGGTGAACGAGGGGTACTCCAGGAGACCGTCTTCGTGCGACTCCTCGACGAGGCTCTCGGGATTGCCGACGACGCCGGGGATGAGACGGCCGATGGCCTCGACCATCGCCATGACGGCGACCTCGCCGCCGTTCAGCACGTAGTCGCCCAGCGAGAGGAGCCGCACGTCGCCGAGCTCCGCGGCGTAGTCGAAGACGCGCTCGTCGATCCCCTCGTAGCGACCGCAACCGAAAACGAGGTGCGACGCCGTGGAAAGCTCGCGCGCGGTCGCCTGGGTGAACCGCTCACCGGCGGGCGACGGGAAGATGATGACGGGGCGGGACTCGGCGTCACGTGTGACGTCGTCGAGGGCTTCGCCCCATGGCTCGGGCTTCATGACCATGCCCGCACCCCCGCCGTAGGGGGTGTCGTCGACCGTGCGATGGCGGTCGTGCGTGTAGTCGCGCAGGTCGTGCACGCGGACGTCGAGAAGGCCCGTCGTCCGGGCTTTCCCGAGCAGCGACACCTCGAGGGCGTCGAAGATCGTCGGGAAGATCGAGACGACGTCGATACGCACGTCAGTCCTCGCGGCGGGGTTCGTCGGCGCTCGCGGCGTCCTCGCTCGGGGCGTCCTCGGACTCGGGGCCTTCGGCATCGGTCGGCTCGTGCTCGTCGCCCTCGTCGCTCGGAAGGTCCTCGAAGAGACCGGCCGGGGGCGTGACGACCACGCGACCCCCCGCGATGTCGACCTCGGGCACGATGGCGCTCACGAACGGGACGAGAACCTCGCGATCCTCGCCGGAGGGGCGCACGATCAGCAGGTCCTGCGCGGGAAAGTGGTCGACCCGGACGACACGTCCGACGGTCTCGCCATCACGCACGACATCCAGCCCGACGAGCTGGTGGTCGTACCACGCGTCATCTTCGGCGGGAGCGTCGGCGGTGTCCTGGTCGATCCACAGGATCGCCTTGACGAGCTCTTCGGCGGCCGTGCGGTCGTCGACGCCCTCGAAGAAGGCGACCGGGTGCGAGTTCATCCACCGGAACTCGCGGACCGTGAGCGGGCGACCGTGCCACGGCGACGACTCCGGCACCTGCAGAGTGAAGGTGTTCCCCGGGACGAAGCGCCCCTCGGGGTCGTCGGTGTAGAGCTCGAGCTTGAAGGCACCCTTGAGGCCGTGGGCCTTCACGAGCCGCCCCACGCGGAGCTGAGTCTTGGCGGGCTGACCGCCCGCGGGTTCGCCGGCCGCCATCAGTCGTCGGCCACGTCGACGCGCACGCGGCGCCCGTCGGCGAGGGCGGACACGACGGTGCGCAGAGCCTTGGCGGTGCGTCCGCCGCGCCCGATCACGCGACCCCGATCATCGGGGTGCACGCGAACCTCCAGCACGTCACCGCGGGGCGAGGTGCTGGAACGGATGGTCACGTCGTCGGGGTGATCGACGATCCCCTTGACGACGTGTTCGAGCGCGGCAGACAGCACGGGACTTACTCGGCCGAGGTCTCGGCGGCGTCGTCGGCCGGAGCGTCGGCTGCGGGAGCCTCGGCCTTCTTCTCGGCCTTGGGCTTGACGACCGACTTCTTGCCGGCCTCAGCCTCGAAAGCGGCCTTGGGCTCGCGCACCTTGACGGTGGACACGGCGTCCTTGTCGCCCTTGAACTTGCCCCAGTCGCCCGTGAGCTTGAGGATCGCAGCGACCTGCTCGGTGGGCTGGGCGCCGACCGAGAGCCAGTACTGCGCGCGGTCCGAGTCGACCTCGATGAACGAGGGCTCCTCGGTGGGGTGGTACTTACCGATCTCCTCGATCACGCGGCCGTCGCGCTTGGTGCGCGAGTCGGCGACGACGATGCGGTAGTAGGGCGCACGGATCTTACCGAGACGCTTGAGACGGATCTTGACAGCCACGAATTTTCTCCTGGATGGTGAAAAGCGAACGAACCGATCGCCTGGAGCGTGGGGTGCACACCCGGCGGAAGCTCAAAAAGGCGGGCCGACACTGGATAGAGGGTCGAGTGCCTGGTCCGACCCTCTATTCTGCCAGATGACACGGCGAGGCGCGAAACAGAACGTCGCGCGTGTCCCGTGTCAGACTGACCGAATGACGCTGCAGTTCGCTTCCTCGACGCGCTCGTCCGTGGGGCTGGAGTGGGAGCTGATGCTCGCCGACCGCGACACGGGCGATCTCGTTCCCCGAGCCCCCGAGATCCTGGATCTCGTCGAGGAGCGCACGGCTCTGGAACGCTTCACGGTGACGGGCGAACTGCTCACCAACACCGTCGAGGTGACGAGTGGCGTCGGGGACACGGTCGCCGCGGCCGTCGACGACATCGGCGACGCCATCGGCGCGCTGCGCGAAGAGACCGAGCCGCGTGGCATCGAGCTGCTCTGCGCGGGCAGTCACCCGTTCGCTCAGTGGTACGACCAGCAGGTCACCGACAAGACGAGGTATCACACCCTCATCGAGCGGACCCAGTGGTGGGGCCGGAACATGATGATCTGGGGCGTGCACGTCCACGTCGGCGTCGACAGCGTGGACAAGGTGCTACCGATCGTCAACGCCCTGACCGTCTACCTTCCTCACCTGCAGGCGCTCTCGGCATCCAGTCCCTTCTGGGCCGGCGAGCGGACCGGATACGTCTCCAACCGCTCCCTCGTCTTCCAGCAACTGCCGACGGCGGGGCTCCCCTGGCAGCTGGAGACGTGGGACCAGTTCGAGGCCTATCTCGACGACATGGTCCGCACGGGCGTGATGGCGGATGCCACCGAGGTGCGGTGGGACATCCGTCCGGCCCCGCGCTGGGGCACCGTTGAGATCCGCGCGTGCGACGGGATGTCCACTCTTCCCGAGCTGGCCGCGGTCGCCGCTCTCGCCCAGACACTCGTGGAACACTTCTCCCGACTCATCGACGAGGGCAAGGAGCTCCCGGGGATCCCCCCGTGGTTCGCCCGCGAGAACAAGTGGCGTTCCGCGCGATACGGGCTCGACGCGCGGGTCATCGTCGACCGGGACGGCACGCAACGACCGGTGGTGGAGCACTTGCGGGAGACGATGGAGGAGCTCGCCGACATCGCCGTCGAGCTGAAGTGCGCGCGGGAATTCGCGGGCCTTGAGACCATTCTCTCGACCGGCGGCAGTTCCGCGCGGCAGCTCGCCGTGGCCGAAGCCGCCGACGGCGATCTGCGCGAGGTCGTGCAGCATCTCATCCGGGAGTTCCGCGCGGGCCCGACGCTGCGAGAGCACCTGGCGGCGCTCCGCGCGTGACCGATCCGGCGATCGGGCGCTCGGCGGATTCTCATGGCCGCGCCTCTAGGATCGCGCCATGACCCCCGTTCGTTCCCGCTCGGCTCGCTCCGTGGCCGTGCTCCTCGCGGGTCTGGTCGCGACCTTGACCGCGTGCGCGCCCGAACCGGCCGCGCCGCAGCCCGAACTGACCTTCGGCGTCGAGTCTCCTGCTGCCGCTCCGGCCACCACCACTCCCCCGCGCCTGCGCGTGGTCACGGTGGGCGACTCGCTCATGTCGGGTGCGGGATTGGCCATCGGTGAGGCATGGCCCGATCTCATGGCATCCCGAGCCCACCTCGCGCTGACGAACCTCGCCTGCGGAGGGATGGGATTCGTCGTCGAGGGTGAGTGCGGAACCGCCTATGCGGGCTTCGCGCCCGCCGTCGCTGCCCTGCAGCCGGATCTGCTCATCGTGGAGTCGTCGAGTAACGACTTCTGGCAGGACCCCGACGAGATCCGCGCGGACACGACCGCCACGGTGGACGAGCTCCACCAAGCCGTGCCCACCGCACGCATCGTCGGTTTGAGCACGATCTGGAACGACGAGTCCGACATCCCGGACGACAACGCGGTCACGTCCGACGCGCTCCACGATGCGATCGACGCGGTCGGCGGAACGTACATCGACATCGGCCAGCCCCTGCTCGGACACCCCGAGTGGCTGCAGGACGACGACGTGCACCCGACGGCTCGCGGCCAGAAGGCGATCGAGCAGACGATCGTGTCGGCCCTGCAGGACGCGGACGTCCTGCCCTGAGGCCGACCGAGACGCTCCGTCGACGTCAGCCGCGGCCGAGCATCTTCTGCAGTTCGGCGAGGTCCGCCTCCGTCGGCGCCTTCTGACCGCCCAGCCCGAAGCCCGAGCCGGTCGGAGCCGTGGATGCCGCGATCCCGGCGTTCTCGGCCGCGCGCTTGGCCGGGTTGCCCGAGCGCGACCCCTTCGCCTTCTGCTGCTTGCCGCGCTTCGACGAGGCGCCGGGCTTGCCGCCGACGGGGCCCATGCCGGGGATGTTGGGCACTCCACCGCGGGCGACCGTCTTCATCATCTTGGCGGCCTGCTCGAAGCGCTGGACGAGCTGGTTGACGTCGGTGACGGTCATGCCGGAACCGCGCGCGATGCGCAGACGGCGCGAGCCGTTGAGGACCTTCGGGTTGCGACGCTCGCCCGGGGTCATCGAGCGGATGATGGCCTCGGTGCGGTCGATCTCGCGCTCGTCGAAGTCCTCGAGCTGCTGCTTCATGTTTCCCATGCCCGGGAGCATCCCGAGCATCTTCTTCATGGAGCCCATCTTCTTCATCTGCTGCATCTGCTCGAGGAAGTCCTCGAGCGTGAACGTCTCGGTCGCGAGCTTCTCGGCGACCTTCATCGCCTCGGCCTCGTCGAACGCGTTCTGCGCCTGCTCGATCAGGGTGAGGATGTCACCGAGGTCGAGGATGCGGGATGCCATGCGGTCGGGGTGGAACGGCTCGACATCGTCGAGTCCTTCACCCGTCGAGGCGAAGATGATGGGGCGACCGGTAACGGACGCGACCGACAGCGCGGCACCACCGCGGGCATCGCCATCGAGCTTGGAGAGCACGACGCCGGTGAAATCGACGCCGTCCTGGAAGGCCTTGGCCGTGTTCACGGCATCCTGACCGATCATCGCGTCGATGACGAAGAGCACCTCATCGGGCTCGGTCGCCTTGCGGATGTCGGACGCCTGCTTCATCAGCTCGGCGTCGACGCCGAGGCGACCCGCGGTGTCGATGATGACGATGTCGTGCTGCTGGCGCGTGGCATAGGCGACACCGTCGCGAGCGACTTTCACCGGGTCGCCGACGCCGTTGCCGGGCTCCGGAGCGTAGATCGCGGCCCCCGCGCGCTCCGCGACGACCTGCAGCTGGTTCACGGCGTTCGGTCGCTGGAGGTCGCAGGCGACGAGGAGCGGCGTGTGGCCGTCCTTCTCGAGCATCTTCGCGAGCTTCCCGGCGAAGGTCGTCTTACCCGAACCCTGGAGCCCCGCGAGCATGATGACCGTGGGCGGGTTCTTCGCGAACTGCAGACGGCGCTGCTGGCGGCCCAGGATGCCGATGAGCTCGTCGTTGACGATTTGCACGACCTGCTGCGCGGGGTTCAGCGCACGGTTGACCTCGTCGCCGAGGGCGCGCTCGCGGACGGCCGCGGTGAACTCCTTGACCACGGGCAGCGCGACGTCGGCGTCGAGGAGGGCACGGCGGATCTCGCGCACCGTCCCGTCGACGTCTGCGGGCGTGAGCTGGCCCTTCTTCCGGAGATTGCGGAAGGTCTCTGTGAGCCGGTCGGAGAGGGTGCCGAAAGTCGCCATGATGAGTCGAGTTTACGCGGGGCGCGGGAACCGTGCCGCTCCGGCGAGGCGGTCAGGCCTCGGCGAGGGCTTCGGCGAGCGTGTCGGGAAGCGACCGACCCGCCGCGGTGCGGTCGGCCCAGGCCCAGACAGAAGCCAGGACCGCCGCCGACAGCGCTCCCGCCTTCACCTGAGCGACGAGCGGCGCCGCGCCGTCGCGGACCAGGCGCGCCGCTATCTCGCGCTGCAGCTGGAACTGGCGCACCGCGCGGTCGCGGTCGAGTTCGGCGGCGATCCCCATGGCATCCGCGTTCGTGATCGCGAGGGCGAGGGCATCGGGGGTCAATCCCTCGCCGATCGACGTGAGCGCCTCGCTCGTGCCGACGCCGTCGCGCAAGAGGGCGACGCCACGCGCCGACTGCTCGTCGAACCCCGACCACAGCACGTCGCTCTTGGCCGAGAAGTAGTTGAAGAAGCTGGAACGGCTCACGCCGGCGCGGCGCGTGATGTCGGATACCGATGTCGCCTCGTATCCGCGCTCGAGGAACAGCTCGCACGCCGCCTCGGCGAGGACCTCGCGTGACGAGGCGCGAGGGCGTCCACTGCGGCTCGGCGAGGTCATGCCGCCAGCCTAGAAGACGGGGCCGCGTGTATTATTAGACGCAATCCAACAACGGCGGGAGCCGAGATGCTCGACATCCACCACGTGGGGTTCGCCCCGGACTACGTGCCCTACCTCGACGGCTGGTCGCATCAGAGGCGCATCCACGCGGAGGTGGTCGCCGGGCGTCGCCCCGACACGCTGCTCCTCCTCGAACACGAAGCCGTGTACACCGCGGGCAAGCGCACCGAGGATCACGAACGGCCCGACGACGGGACGCCGGTCATCGACGTCGACCGCGGGGGAAAGATCACCTGGCACGGTCCGGGCCAACTCGTCGGCTACCCGATCGTGCGTCTGCCCGAGCCGGTGGACGTCGTCGCGCACGTGCGCCGCCTCGAGTCGCTGATCATCGCCGCTCTCGCCCCGATCGGCGTCGACGGCATCCGCGTGGAGGGCCGCAGCGGCGTCTGGGTGCAGCGCCCGCTCGGCCTCGACAAGGTCGCGGCGATCGGAGTCCGCGTCGAAAGAGGAGTGACCATGCACGGCTTCGCCGTCAACTGCGACAACTCGTTGGCCGCCTTCCGGCGGATCGTCCCGTGCGGGATCTCGGATGCCGGCGTGACGACCGTGAGCGAGGTGATCGGAGCAGACGTCTCCCCCGGCGACCTCGTGCCCCGCATCGTCGACGTCTTCCACTCCGAGTACGCGGGGGTGGCGGCATGAGCACCTGTGGCACCGGATCGGCCGGAGTCCCGGCATCCACCGCTCCGAACGGACGGAAGCTGCTGCGCCTCGAAGTGCGCAACGCCGAGACGCCGATCGAGCGCAAGCCCGAGTGGATCAAGACCAAGGCCAAGATGGGGCCCGAATACACGGCGCTGCAGAACCTCGTGAAGACCGAGGAGCTTCACACCGTCTGCCAGGAGGCCGGATGCCCCAACATCTTCGAGTGCTGGGAGGACCGCGAGGCCACCTTCCTCATCGGGGGCTCGCAGTGCACCCGTCGGTGCGACTTCTGCCAGATCGACACCGGCAAACCCGCGGATTACGACACCGACGAGCCGCGTCGCGTGGCCGAGAGCGTGACCCGGATGCAACTGCGGTACGCCACGGTCACGGGCGTCGCCCGCGACGACCTACCGGATGAGGGCGCGTGGCTCCACGCCGAGACGGTGCGGCGCATCCACGCCGAGAACCCCGGCACCGGCGTCGAGATCCTCGCGACGGACTTCTCGGGGAACCCCGCACTCCTCGAGGAGGTCTTCTCCTCACGGCCCGAGGTCTTCGCACACAACGTCGAGACGGTGCCGCGCATCTTCAAGCGCATCCGTCCCGCTTTCCGCTACGAGCGCTCCCTGGGCGTGCTGACCGCGGCGCGCGACGCCGGGCTCATCACGAAGTCGAACCTGATCCTCGGGATGGGCGAGGAGCCCGAAGAGGTCGTGCAGGCGCTGAACGACCTGCACGAGGCCGGGACCGACATCATCACCATCACCCAGTACCTGCGCCCGACCCCGCGCCACCTCCCCGTGCAGCGGTGGGTCAAGCCCGCCGAGTTCGTCGCCTTCAAGGAGGAGGCGGAGCGCATCGGCTTCCTCGGGGTCCTGGCCGGACCGCTCGTTCGCTCCTCGTACCGCGCCGGGCGACTGTGGGCGCAGTCGATGGTGTCGAAGGGGCGAGAGATTCCGCCGCACCTCGCTCACCTCGCGAAGGACATCGCGGCAGACGGCGTGGACTTCGCTCAAGCAGTGTGACGTGCGGTGCGGAGGCTACGCCTTCTCGCGCCGTGAGGGAAGGGAACCCCGTGGTCACCCGCGGGGTCTACCGTGTCGCCGGGTCGACCGACCCACCTCGACATCACCCTTGCGAACGGAGCTGCGGTGGATCTCGCCGTCGTCCTGCCCGTCCTTCTCGTCATCGCCCTGGCGATCTTCTTCGACTTCACCAACGGCTTCCATGACACCGCCAACGCCATGGCCACCTCGGTCGCCACAGGCGCTTTGAAGCCCAGAGTCGCCGTCCTCATCTCCGCTGTCCTGAACCTCGTCGGCGCGTTCCTGTCGACGGCTGTCGCGAAGACGGTGTCGGAGGGCATCCTCGCCCAGGACGACCGGGGTCTCCCGCAGATCACGGTTCCGATGATCTTCGCCGGCCTCATGGGCTCCGTTGTCTGGAACCTGCTCACCTGGTGGCTCGGCCTCCCGTCCAGCTCGACGCACGCGCTCTTCGGGGGCCTCATCGGCGCCGCCGTGATCGGCGCCGGCTTCCAAGCGGTGGAGTGGGGCGGAGTGCTGTCCAAGATCGTGCTGCCCGCCCTGCTGTCACCGTTCATCGCCGGCACGGTGGCGCTCGCTGCGACCTACCTCGTCTACCGCATCACGAGAATGGCGACAGTGGCCGGATCCACGACCGCATTCCGCCACGGCCAGACCATCTCCGCCTCCCTCGTCTCACTCGCCCACGGCACGAACGATGCCCAGAAGACGATGGGCGTGATCACGCTCACCCTGATCGTCGCCGGAGCGCAGGAGGCCGGCACCGGTCCGCAGCTGTGGGTGATCCTCAGCGCGGGCGGCGCCATCGCGCTCGGCACCTACCTCGGCGGATGGCGCATCATGCGGACGGTCGGGAAGCGGATCACCGACGTGAAGCCACCCCAGGGCTTCGCGGCGGAAACGAGCGCGGCCTCGACGATCCTCATCTCCTCGACCCTCGGCTTCCCGCTGTCGACCACGCAGGTGACCTCGGGAGCCGTGATCGGCTCGGGCCTCGGCAAGCGCCTCGCCTCCGTGCACTGGAACGTCGTGACGCGCATCGCTTTCGCCTGGGTGGTGACGCTGCCCGCCGCCGCCATCGTGGGCGGGGGCGCCGCGTGGGCGGCATCCACGGGCCTTGCCGGACTGATGATCGTGCTGATCCTCGGCCTCGCGGCGTGCGCGGGCCTGTTCGTGCTCGCGCGTCGACGTCCCGTGTCCGCGAACAACGTCAACGATGAGTCCGTGAGCGCCGACGCGCTCGGCCGGCGTCAGCCCGAAGGAGAACGAGCATGAACGAATGGCTCAGCGACGAGGGAGGAGCCATCCTCCTCGTCTTCCTCGTCGGACTAGGTGTCACACTCCTGATCGTCGGGCTTTTCGCCCTCGGCATCCGGTTGCTGGCGGTGGGTGCGCCCGACCTGAGGGTGGCGGCCGGAGAGGATCCGGAGGGCCCGACCGCTGTCGCGTTCCCGCGTGAGCGCCGGCGTCCCCTGCCCGCCACCGTCGCGGGCCTCGCCTGCTTCGCCGGAGTCGCGGCGGCGGTGATCTACGGGGTCTACCTCGTGATCCCCGCGTTCCACGGATCTTGAGCGTCGATCAGACCGGCCAGATGTAGGGCAGGTCGTCGGGGACGTCGCCGAAGCGGGGCACGTAGAACGCCGCGTCCTTGCGCACCAGGTTCGAGCGGTGCGCGAGGTGGAACGACTCGTCGGCGAGCCACGGCGGGAGGTCGAGGTCAGCTTGTCGCGCGCCGTCGACCTCCGGAGCGAAGGCGAGGATCTTCTCGCGCACGGTGTCCGAATGCCCTCGTCCGATCCATTCGTCGGTCATGACGAGGCCATAGGACACCAGTGCCGGCAGGTGTTCAGCCCACATTCTGGCGGCCGGGTGGTTGCGGAACCCGTGGCCGGGGACGGTCAGAGCCCGCAGCAGCTGGAAGGTTTCGACGCGCTGCTTACCCAGACGCTTCGTGTCGAGGACGAGGGCCGACTCGACGAAAGATGCATACGGGAGGAACGTCTGCACGAGGTCAGTCAGCGCTCGTAACCGACTGCACCGAGCCGTCGGACGCGAGGTTCACCAGCAGCACGTCGTCCGTGGCATCCGGATCGAGGGCGTACTCGAGAACCGCGAACGGATCGGTCCCACCGTGCTCATCCGCGAGGATCGTCACGCTCATCAACTGCATCGACTTGATCACATCGATGTGCGTATCGCCGGACGGGTCGATGAGCAGATCGTCGATCTCCTCGCCGAGCGTCGCCTGCTGCTGGAGGATGTACTCGGTGACCTCGCTGGTGCGGGAGTCCAGCTCACCCACCATGGCGTTGCGCGCAGCCAGGTCGATGGCTTCGAGCGCCGAGATCATGGCGGCCGCGACATCGAGGGCCTCGACGGACACGTCATCCTGGTCGGGGGCCGTGAGATCGACGGTCACACTCTGATCGCCGAACTCGACGTTCTCCGACCAGAAGATCGACCCGTCGGGCCCGGACTCGAGGAGTCCGAAGAAATCGTGCTCGATCGCCATACCCCCATGAAACCAGGCGGCACGCGCTTCGGGAAGGCGACCCGCCCGGGTCAGTCGACGAGCGATGCGGCGAAAACGTGCGGCGTGAAACCGGTGAGGTCGTTGATGCCCTCACCCTGGCCGAGCAGCTTGACCGGAATGCCCGTGCGTTCCTGCACGGCCAGCACGAACCCGCCCTTCGCCGAGCCGTCGAGCTTGGTCAGCACGAGACCGGTGACCCCGGCGCTGTCGAGGAACGCCTGGGCCTGCATGAGCCCGTTCTGGCCGGTGGTGGCATCGAGCACGAGGAGCACCTCGGCGATCGGCGCCTGCTTCTCGATCACCCGCTTGATCTTGCCGAGCTCGTCCATGAGCCCGCCCTTGGTGTGCAGACGGCCGGCGGTGTCGACGAGGACGATCTCCGTCCCCGTCTCTTTCGCGTGCGCGACCGTCTGGAAAGCGACGGATGCCGGATCCTGACCCTCGTGCTGCGGACGCACGATCGCAGCTCCCCCGCGCTCCGCCCACGTCGCGAGCTGGTCGACCGCCGCGGCACGGAAGGTGTCGGCCGCTCCGACGACGACGCTGCGACCGTACCGCTGCAGGAACTTCGCGAACTTACCGATGGTCGTCGTCTTGCCCACACCGTTCACGCCGACGACGAGGACGACGGCCGGACGCTCGGTGAGCCGCAGGGTCGTGTCGAACTTCGCGAAATGCTCCTCCAGCGTCTCCTTCAGCATGCGCTGCAGGTCGCGCGGGTCGGTCGTGCGGAAGCGCTCGACCTTCTCGCGCAGCTCGTCGACGAGGCGCTCGGTCACGTCGGGTCCGAAGTCGGCCGTCAGGAGGGCCGTCTCGAGGTCTTCCCACGTCGTCTCGTCGATCGTGGGTTTGACGAACAGGCCGCGCAGCGCGCGCCCGAGCGACCAGGAGTTCTCAGCCATTGCTTCAGCTTACGGGGGCGGCTTCGCGTGCGGCCGCTGCCCGATCGCCGATGCGCTGACCGACGACCGCCGAGACCCCGTCTTGTCGCATCGACACGCCGTAGAGCGCGTCAGCGATCTCCATCGTGCGCTTCTGATGTGTGATGACGATCAACTGACTGCTCGAGCGCAGCTTCTCGAAGACCCCGAGGAGCCGTCCGAGGTTGGCGTCGTCGAGGGCTGCCTCGACCTCGTCCAGGATGTAGAACGGGCTCGGCCGGGCCGTGAAGATCGACGTCAGGAAGGCGACGGCCGCGAGCGAGCGCTCCCCGCCCGACAGGAGCGAGAGCCGTTCGATCTTCTTCCCCACCGGGCGGACGGAGACCTCGATCCCCGTCGTCAGCGGGTGCTCCGGATCGGTGAGCGAGATGCTCCCCGATCCGCCCGGGAACAGGATGGGGAAGATCTCGGTGAACGCGGCGCGGGTGTCTTCGAACGCGGCGACGAAGATCGTCTGCATCCGCTCGTCGAGCTCGGCGATGATCGTCTGAAGGTCCGCGCGCGTCTGCTGCAGATCGGCGAGCTGCTCGGTGAGGAATGCGTGGCGTTGCTCGAGAGCGGCGAACTCCTCGAGGGCGAGCGGATTGACGCGGCCGAGTTGGCCGAGCTTCCGCTCCGCCTCCTGCAGCCGGCGCTTCTGCCCGGCCCGGTCGAAAGCAACGCCCTCGCCATCAGAGTCCCCCGGAACCAGCTGGTCGGGACCATATTCCGAAACGAGAATGTCTTCGTCGAGGGCGAGCTCGGACTGGACGCGCTCCAGCAGACTCGTGACGTGCAGTCGCTTCTCGTGCATCTGGAGTTCGAGCCCGTGAACGCTCTCCGTGAGACGCGCGAGCCGCTCGCGCACGTCCGCCTCTTCGGCGCGCGCGCGGGCCAGATCCGCCGAGACCGCGGTGCGGGTCGCCTCTGCCGCGGCGAGTTCCACACGGGCGTGGCTCACGGAACGGTCGACCGAGTCGACGAGCGCGGGGAGCTGAGCCGCGACCTCGGCCGCGATCTCGCGCTGCGCGCGACGGATCACCGCGCGGCGCGCGGCCTCCTCGGCGGCCGCGCGCTCGCGCTCCCGCTGGTTCTCGAGCTGGACGATGCGCGCCTCACCCGCACGCACCCGCTCCTTCAGCGTCTCGATGTCGAGGCGCGCGCGCATCTCCGTCTCTCGCGCCGCCTCGAGCTCGGCGACCATTCCGTCTCGCGCGGATGCGTCCAGGATCGGTCGCGGGGCCTCGAGGGCTCGGGCCAGAGCGGCTTCGGCTGCGGCGGCCGCATCCTCGGCCTCCGCGACCGCGGCGGAGGCCTGCGCGAGGCCCGCCTCCAGGCGCTCGCACTCCGCGACCGCCGCCTCGTGCCGCACGGTGACGCGATTCACCTTCTCGGCCTGCGCCGCCAGCGCGGCGTCGTGCGCGCGGAGCGTGGCGAGCGAGTCTTTCGTTCGCTGTCGCGCGTCGGAGAGCGCCCGTTGAGCGTCGCTCAGCGCTTCGCGCAGCGAATCCGCGACGACGACGATCTCGGCGAGTCGTTCGGCAGCGGCATCGCGCTCCGCGGCGAGTTCCAGCCGCGAACGTCCGGCGCCCGAGCCCGCTCGCAGCGTGTGAACGGTCAGGACCTCGCCGGCACGCGTGACGAGGGTCGTGCGGTCGTCGAGGGACGCAAGGGCCGCCCGCGCGGCATCCAGGTCGTCGATGACGACGACCCGGGCCAGGATGCCGAGGATCCCCGGCGGTGCGGTCACCACGTCCACCGCTCGAACGCCCCCCGCCGGAACGCTCACCGCGGGGGTGTCGACCGATGCGTCGGCGAGAGCGATCTCGACCACGCCGAGGTCGTCCTCGGCGGCGACGCGGGCCGTTGCGAACGCCGCGGCCGAATCGTCGACGAGCACACCCTCGGCGAGCGAGCCCAAGGCGGCCGCCACGGCCGCCTCGTAACCCGACGTCACCTTGACGCCGTCGCCCACCAGGCCACGTACCCCCGGCTGACCCGAAGCGACGAGGTCGGCGGCGGCATTGCGCACGTCCAGCGCGCGCCCCAGCGCGGTGGTCTGCGCGGACAGGGCGTCACGCTCGCGTTCCGCGGCGTGCAGGCGCTCGCGCAACTGCGCCACTGCCGCCTCCGCGTCGTTCGCGTCGCGCTGAGCACGCTCGTAGGCCGCCGCGTGCTCCGCCGAATCCGCTTCGGGTGCGACCGTCGGATCGAGAGCGGCGAGGGCTTCCTCAGCCTCGGCGCGACGGACCAGTGCCGCGTCCAGAGCGCGCTGTTGGCGCGCGACGCCCGCGAGCACAGCGTCCCTCGTCGATGCGGCGGAGGCTGCCGCCCCCCGCAGCGCCGTGAGCTTCATGTCGTGCTCCGAGACGAGCGCGCTCTGTGCGGCGATGTCGACGTCGAGGGCGTCGAGATCAGCTCGGGCCCGTGCCACCGCTCGGGCGGCATCCGCGGCAGCATCTTGCGCGTCCCCCAGGCCGGCGGAGATGTCGTCGATCTCGCTCCGGACGTCATCGATCGTCGACTGCGACACGGTGGGCGAGAACGCACCCGCGTCGCGGTCGTCGTCGGAGAGCAGGGCGAGACGTTGTCCCGCGAGCGTGTACAACCCACGGAGACGCTCCTGCACCTGCTCGAGCGAGAACGCCACGCGTCGCGCCTGATCGACCGCCTCGGATCGCTGCTTCTCCTCGAGTCGTTCGACGCGATGACGCAAGCCCTCCGCCTGCTCCTGCAGGACCAGACGCTCGGTGTGCCGTTCGGTCTCGGCCCGCGCGGCATCCGCGAGCTGACTGCGAAGGCGCACCAGGTCGTCCGCGAACAGGCGGGCCTTCGCGTCTCGCACGACGGCGGCGATCGTGGCCGCCTCTCGGGCGATCTCGGCCTGTTTCCCGAGCGGCTTCAACTGCCGGCGGAGCTCCCCGGCGAGATCGCTGAGACGCGTGAGGTTCGTCTCCATCGCCTCGAGCTTGCGGACGGTCTTCTCTTTGCGGCGGCGATGCTTGAGGATCCCCGCCGCCTCCTCGATGAAGCCCCGACGATCCTCGGCAGTGGCTTGCAGAACCGTGTCGAGGCGCCCCTGACCGATGATCACGTGCATCTCGCGGCCGAGACCCGAGTCGCTCAGCAGCTCCTGGACGTCGAGGAGGCGACTCGTCTGACCGTTGATCGCGTACTCGCTGGCGCCGGTGCGGAACAGCGTCCGGCTGATCGTCACCTCGCTGTAGTCGATCGGGAGGGCGCCGTCGGAGTTGTCGATCGTCAGCTGCACCTCGGCGCGCCCCAGCGGGCCCCGTGTCGAGGTGCCGGCGAAGATGACGTCCTCCATCTTTCCGCCGCGGAGCGTCTTCGCCCCCTGCTCCCCCATGACCCAGGCGAGAGCGTCGACGACATTGGACTTGCCGGATCCGTTCGGACCGACGATGCAGGTGACACCGGGCTCGAGCGCGAACGTCGTCGACTGCGCGAACGACTTGAAGCCCTTGAGCGTCACGCTTTTCAAGTGCATGTCGCCGCGCCTCCCGTCTGATCGTCGACGCCTCACGCTACCGGAGAACCCGCGGAATTCCGGGGCGGCGAGCCGCTCGCTCCCCGAGGACGCGCCCGGGATCCCACGGAATCTGAGCGCGAGCTTGACATTCGCTGACAGCCTTCGCTAGCGTCGGGGGTCGCAACCGACGACGAAAGGAGGTCCTCCCATGATTCGCAACACCACCGGCTTCACCGCCACCGGCTTCACCGCCGCTCCCGTGCTGTCCGCATCCTTTGCCGGAGTGACCACCTTCGTCGGAATGCCCGTCTTCCTGGGCTGACCCGTCGCGTCGAGACGCCTGCCGTCTCCGCTTCTCGCGCCGCATCCGTCGGATGCCGAGCGTCAAGGATCGTTCGATCCCTCGCGAGCACCGCTCGCCGTCTCCTTTCTTCACCTCTTCTCACCGGAGCCTCCGCATGAGCACTCTGCCCACGCGCGCGCCGCAGCACACCGCGGCCACGCCCACCGTCTCTCTTCCCACGATCGTCGACCGACCTGTCGGTCTCATCGACCGTCTCACCCTGCGCCTCGGCCTGTGGCTGTTGACGCGCCACGCGGCTCGCGTGCACGTCATCGAGCTGCGCACGACGAGCGCGCACCGCGCTCGGGTGCAGTACGCCGAACGGAGCCAGCGTGAACGCGACTGGTACCGGACGGCGTCACTGATG